>NZ_VWXJ01000039.1:0-11235 GCF_011752535.1 Pantoea sp. Tr-811 | reverse complement strand
TGTTGGTACGACGCGATATTGCGCCATGCGCCAAGGCGTTCGCGCGCCAATCCCCCAGGACTCACTGGCCCGAAACAAACGTAGGAGCGAGCGCAGCTCGCGAAGCGCCGCGCGGGCGGCGCTCGATTTCACAGGCGCCACAAGGCTAAAACCAATCCCCACCTGCCATTTGACTCCCCAACCGCCCCATGCTCTCCTTTACGCCCTGCGCCCCCCGGGCCCCTCTATAGAAAAAGCAGATGACACCTTCACACCTGCAGCCAGCGCTATATGCCGGCGTTGGTTGCCGCCGCGGCTGCCCGGTGGAAGACCTCGACGCACTGCTTCGGCACGTCCTCGCCCAACACGGCCTGCCCCTGGCGGCTGTGCGCGGCATCGCCAGCCTCAGCCGCAAAGCCGACGAGCCCGGCTTGCGCCTGCTCGCCGAGCGCCTTGCCCTGCCCCTGGTCCTGCTCGACGCCGCGCAACTGCAAGCCTTCGAGCCCCTGCTCAGCCACCGCTCTGCCACCGCCTACGCCCACTGCGGCTGCTGGGGCGTTGCCGAAAGCTGTGCACTGGCCCTGGCCGAGCAGCAACACGGCAGCGCCAGGCTGGCAGTCGCGCGCCAGGCGACCAGCAACGCGACCGTTGCCCTGGCCTGCGCCGTATAATCGTCCGCTTCATCTACCCAAGGATTTTCCATGACGGTCTACTTCATCGGCGCCGGCCCCGGCGACCCGGAACTGATTACGGTCAAAGGCCAGCGCCTGATCCGTCAGTGCCCGGTGATCATCTATGCCGGCTCCCTGGTGCCTGCTGCCGTGCTCGACGGGCACCAGGCCGAGACGGTGATCAATAGCGCCGAGCTGCACCTGGAACAGATCATCGAGGCCATCAGCCTGGCCCATGCCAAAGGCCAGGACGTGGCCCGCGTGCACAGTGGCGACCCCAGCCTGTACGGCGCCATCGGCGAGCAGATTCGCCTGCTGCGCGAACGCAACATCGATTACCAGATCATCCCCGGCGTCACCGCCACCGCCGCCAGCGCCGCCTTACTGGGCTGCGAGCTGACCTTGCCGGACATCGCGCAAACCGTAATCCTCACCCGCTACGGTGACAGTTCACCGATGCCGCCTGGCGAGCAACTGGGCGACCTGGCCCGCCATGGCAGCACCCTGGCCATTCACCTTGGGGTGAAACACTTGCCGCGCATCGTCGACGAATTGCTGCCGCATTACGGCGCCGACTGCCCGATCGCCGTGGTGCACCGCGCCACTTGGCCCGACCAGGACTGGGTACGCGGCACACTGGCCAACATCGTCGAGGCAGTGGCCGCCAAGGGCTTCAAGCGCACTGCGCTGATCCTCGTCGGCCACGTGCTGGGCGATGCCCCCTTCGCCGCCTCGGCCCTCTACCGCGCCGGCCACGCCCACCTCTATCGCCCCGGCAACTGAGCATTGCCAAGTAAAGCGGCGCCGTAGCAGACTCCGGGCATCCCCCTGAACCGGAGTCATGCCCATGCTGGCGCTACGCCCCAACTGCGAATGCTGCGACCTCGACCTGCCCGGCGACAGCCCCGATGCGCTGATCTGCTCGTTTGAATGCACCTTCTGCCGCACCTGCGCCGAAGGCCGCTTCCAGGGCCGCTGCCCGAACTGCGCTGGGCAGCTGGTGGCACGCCCTACCCGGGTTGGCCAAGCGCTGCGCAACAACCCGGCGTCCACCGAGCGCACCTTGAAACCCCATGCCGCGTGTAATTGACCCCGTATAAACACCGGCCCTGTGCCATCAAACAGGGCCTTACCCCTGTTTTTTGTAGGACTTTTCCACAAACTCCGCCGCTTAATCAACAGAACTATACTGGCCGTTATCACGGGGCCGGAATGGACGTATCGTGCTGCACAGGCGAAAGAACTTGCAGACGTATTCCTGAATTACCCCAGGAAGCGGACCACATTCCGACAGGAGTTACCTACATGACCACTGTGTTGATCGTCGATGACCACCCCATCGTGCGGCTTTCCCTGCGTTTACTGCTTGAGCGCGAGCGTTTCAAGGTGGTTGGCGAAGTCGGCAATGGCAGCGAAGTTGCCCAGGTTGCGCGGGAATTGCGCCCCGATGTGGTAATCCTCGACATCGGCTTGCCTGGCCTGGACGGCATGGAAGTCATCAAGCGCCTGCAGCAACTGGAATCGGCCCCCAGAATCATGGTGCTGACTGGCCAGGCCACCGACCTGTATGTGCGCCGCTGCCTGGACGCCGGCATCGGTGCGTTCGTTACCAAGGATGAAGACCACGAAGCGCTGATCTTCGCCCTCAAGGCGCTGATCAAAGGCTATTCGACCTTCCCGCAGATGTCGGTCAACAGCAACACGCTCGACAGCGAACCCATGCGCCTGGGCAGCCTGTCCAACCGTGAAATGGAAGTGCTCAGGCGCCTGGCCCGCGGCGAGAACAACAAGAACATCGGCGCCTGCATGAACCTCAGCGCCAAGACCATCAGCACCTACCGTGGGCGCATCATGGACAAACTCAAGACCGAATCACTGGTCGAGATGGTAGACCTGGCCAAACGCAACCACGTTTACTGAGCGGTTGGCCGCCATGATGCGATTGCTGGCCAGCCTGTTCCTGGCCATCGGCCTTGCTTGCCAGGCGCAGGCCGCGCCGGTCGATGGCGAACCCCGCCACCTGCTGGCACGCGCAACCGGCGCCGCCCAGCCCCTGCAATTGAACGAAGCCGACCGGCAGTGGCTGGCCCAACGCGGTGCCCTGCGCCTGGGCAGCTCGCGCCCGGACTACGCGCCGTTCGAGATCAACGTCAGCCTGGGCGACTATGAAGGCCTGACTGCCGATTACGCCGGGCTGATCGCCGAACAATTGGGCATCCCCATCGAGGTCCGGCGCTACCCCAGCCGCAGCGAGGCCATGGCCGCCCTGCATGAAGGCAAGATCGACCTGTTGGGTAGCTCCAATGCCTTCGAAGCCGCTGATGCCCATGTCAGCCTCAGCCAGCCCTACGCCGACGACCTGGCAGTGATTGCCACCCGCCAGGACCGCGACTTCGAGCATGACCCGACCCTGGCCGGCCTGCGCCTGGCGATGGTTGACCACTACTTGCCCAGCGACGCCGTGCGCAAGCTCTACCCCCTTGCCCAATTGAGCCTGTACCGCTCGACCTTGGCCGGGCTGGCCGCCGTAGGGCTCGGGGAGGCGGACGCTTACCTGGGCGATGCCATCAGTACCGATTACCTGATTGGCAAGAGTTACCAGGGCACCATGAAGATCGACCACTTCTCCCCCGCGCCGCCGGGTGCCTTCTCGTTCGCCATGGCCAAGGACAACCCCCGGCTGATCCGCCTGGTGGACGCTGCCCTGGGCAGAATCAGCGAAAGCGAGCGGCTGGGTATCCTGCGCCGCTGGACCAGCGGCAATACCAGCCTGCTGCTGGAACGTCACCTCTCGGCGCTCAGCGCCGAAGAGCAGGCCTGGATCAGCCACAACCCGACCGTCAGCGTACTGATCGACCCCGCGCTGGCGCCCTTGACCTTCAACGATGCGCAGCAGCAGCCAAGCGGCATCACCGTCGACCTGCTCAAGCAGATCAGCCTGCGCACCGGGCTGCAGTTCAGCTTCCATAGCCGTGACTCGGTGCAGCAGATGGTCGAGCAGGTCGGGCGCGGCGACGCGCAGATGATCGGTGCGCTGGGCTATGGCCAGGGGCGTGCGAGCCTGTTGCGTTATACCCGCCCCTACCTGGTCAGCCCGCGCGTGCTGGTAACCGCGCAACAGGCCAACTGGCCACTGCGCGGCAGCAGCCTGGACGGGCAACGGGTCGCCTTGCTGCGCGGTTCGCCGTTGCGCGCCGAGGTGCAGCAACAGTACCCCACTGCGCGGGTGGTGGAAGTGAACAACCCCCTGGGCCTGATGGAAGCCGTGGCCAACGGCGAAGCCGATGTCGCCTACAGTAGCTACATCAACGCCAGCTACTACCTCAACCACGTGTTCAAGGGCAGGCTGAAGATCGCCAGCGTGCTGGGAGACGACCCGGCCACTGCGGCGTTTGCCGTGGCGCCGGACCAACCGCAACTGCAGTCTATCCTCGACAAGGCGTTGCTGAGCATTCCGCCCGAGGAGCTGGACCAACTGGTCAACCGCTGGCGCAGCAGCACCCTGGTGAGCGACGGGCCGTGGCGCAACTACCGCGCCCTGGCCTTGCAGGTGTTGGTGCTGTCGGCGTTGTTGCTGGCGGGCGTGGTGTTCTGGAACAGCTACCTGCGCAAGTTGATACACCAGCGCACCGAGGCGCAACGGGCACTGCAGGCGCAATTAAGCCTGAGCCGCGGCTTGCTCGAACAACTGCGCCAGGCCAAGGACGAAGCCGAACAGGCCAGCCAGACCAAAAGCACCTTCCTGGCCACCATGAGCCATGAAATCCGCACGCCGATGAACGCGGTGATCGGCCTGCTGGAACTGGCGGTCGAAGACAGCCAGGCCGGCCGCAGCGACCCGCAAACCTTGCAAACCGCACATGATTCGGCCGTCGGCCTGCTAGGGCTGATCGGCGACACCTTGGATATTTCCCGCATCGAATCCGGCCACATGACCCTGCACCCCGTGGCCACCGACCTGGCCGAGCTGGTGCGCAGCATCATACGGGTGTTCGACGGCAACGCCCGGGCCAAGGGCCTGCACCTGCGCAGCGAGCTGCCAGACGAGCCGATCTGGGTGCAGGCCGACCCTTTGCGTTTCAAGCAGATCCTGTCCAACCTGCTGAGCAATGCCATCAAGTTCAGCGACCGCGGCGACGTTCACACCTGCCTGCAAAGCACCCGCCGTGGCGACAGCCTGCACCTGGTGCTGCATGTGCGCGACAGCGGCATAGGCATTGGCGCTGCCGACCAGGCCCGGCTGTTCAATGCCTTCACCCAGGCCGACGGGCCACGGGCCAGCCAGGGCGCAGGCCTGGGGCTGGTAATCAGCCGCTCGCTGGCCGAGCTGATGGGCGGCACGCTGACCCTGCAAAGCGTCGAAGGCGTCGGTACCCGGGTCGAAGTCCAACTGCAGCTGCCGGCCAGCCAGGCGCCGGCCCCCATCGAGGCGGACGCACCCGCGCAGGAAGGCAGCGCCGAACCCCTGCACATCCTGGTGGTGGACGACTACCCGGCCAACCTGATGCTGCTGGAGAAACAGCTCAAGAGCCTGGGGCACCAGGTGAAGCTGGCCGAAAATGGCGAGGTGGCCTTGGCCTTGTGGCATAACGAACACTTCGACCTGCTGTTGACCGACTGCAGCATGCCGGTCATGGATGGCCACGCGCTGGCCCGTGCCATCCGCCAGCAGGAAAAGGCGCTTGGCCTGCGCGCCTGCCGGATCATCGGCGTCACCGCCAATGCCCAGGCCGAGGAGCGCGCACGCTGCCTGGCCAGTGGCATGGACGACTGCCTGTTCAAGCCCATCGGCCTGCGTACCCTGAAAGCCCATCTACCCCAGGTACACCCGGTTGCTGACACCCCAGTGGCCACGGCCAGCGGCTTCAACCTCAACGAACTGCAGCACCTGACCCAAGGCGACCTGCAACTGACGCGGCACCTGCTCGAACAGGTGGCGCAAAGCGCCAGTGAAGACCTGGCCACCCTGCGCGCCCTGGGCGCTGCGCCCGAGCAGGGCGCCCTGCATGCCATCACCCACCGCATCAAGGGCGGTGCCAAAATGCTCAGGGTGCGTGGCCTGGCCAGCGACTGCGAGGCGTTGGAGCAGGCCCTGGCCAACGGCTTGCCGACCCATGCCCTGCACCTGCGGCTGGATGCCAGCCTGCAGGCCCTGCAGCAGGAACTGGCCGAAGCCCTTAGTGCAATTGCAACGTCGAGTTGATCTGGCTGATGGCATCGACCACATGCCGCGACCCCTGCTGGATTTCCATGATCACCGTGCCGGCCTCGTTGGCCAACGCCACCCCTCGTCCGGTGCGGGTCAGGCTCGACTGCATGCTGGCCACGGCGGTCAGTGACAGGTCATGGTTCTGCCGCACCACGTCGACGATCTCCAGCGTTGCCTTGCTGGTGCGCGCTGCCAGGCTGCGCACTTCGTCGGCGACCACCGCGAAGCCGCGGCCATGCTCCCCGGCGCGGGCCGCTTCGATGGCGGCGTTGAGCGCCAGCAGGTTGGTCTGGTCGGCAATACCGCGAATGGTCAGCACGATCTGACCGATCACGTCCGACTGCTTGCTCACCGCATCGATGGTGCGCGCGGCGTCATTGAGCTCATGGGAGATCTGCTCGATCACTTCCACCGTCTGCTGCACCACTTCCGAGCCTTTGCGCGCGCAAGCATCGGTTTGCACGGAGCTGGCATGGGCCGCCTCTGCGGCGCTTTGCTGGGTGCTGACCTGGGCGGTGATGTCGCTGGCGAACTTGACCACCTTGTACAGGCGGCCCTTGCTGTCGAAGATGGGGTTGTAGGAGGCTTCGAGGTACACCGTCTGCCCCTGCTTGTTGACCCGTTCGAAGCGGTGCGAATGGTATTCGCCGCGGTTGAGCGAGGCCCAGAACTCACGGTAGTGGCTCGATTCGCGCTCATGGGGCAAGCAGAACAACCCGTGATGGCGGTCCAGCACTTCCTCAAGGCGGTAACCCATGGTCAGCAGGAAATTGTCGTTGGCTTTCATCACCCGGCCTTCGGGGGTGAACTCCACCACCGCCATGGAGCGGCCAATGGCCTTGAGCAAGCTTTCGCTCTCGTGCTCGTGCTGCACCCGCTGGGTGATATCGGACGCCACCTTGATCACGCTGGTGACCTGCTGGCGCTCGTCGAGCACGGGCATGTAGCTGGCCTCCAGCCATACCTCCCGGCCAGCCTTGTTCAGCCGCTCGAAGGTGCCGCTGATGGCCTTGCCCTGCCCCAGTTCGCGCCACAGCTGCTGGTATTCGGCGCTCTTGGCGTAGGTGGGATCGCAGAACAGCCGGTGATGCTTGCCGCGCAGTTCATCGGCCGCGTAGCCCATGGCCTGGCAGAACTGGCTGTTGGCATCGAGGATGGTACCGTCAGGGGCGAACTCGATCATCGCCATTGAACGGCTGATCGCGGCCAGTTTGGCCTGGCTGTCGGCCAGGGCTTGGCGAGCACGCTGAAGCTCAAGCAAGTCGGATTTATTGTGGAAGTCGAACATGACGCCGGCATCCTCTATGCGCAGGGTTTCCTGAGCATAGATCGGCGCCGTCGCCATGCAAGCAATCTAATATCACCTTGTAATTAGTCTGCTCGGCCCAGGCGATAAAAGGCTCATGAGCTTTCCCGCACCATCAGCTCGAACCCCAGGTCCTGCTGTTCGGTGGCCACCCGCTTGCCATCGAGCAAGGCCAGCAAGGCCTGGGCTGCACCCCGGCCAACAGCGGCCCGGGGGGTGCGGATAGAGGTCAGGCGCGGCACCATGTGCGCCGACGCTGGCAAGTCGTTGAAACCGACCATGGCGACCTGGCGTGGCACCTCCACGCCCTGGCGCAACGCCTGCAGCACCGCGCCCTGGGCCAGGTCGTCGTTGCAGAAGAAAATGCCGTCGACGTCCGGTGCCTGGGCCAGCAGTTGGCTGAACAGCTCGCTGCCCAGGGCAATGGATGACGGTTGCGGCGTCAGCATTTCCAGCTCGGTGGCCTGCAAGCCGGCCTCGGCCAGTGCCTGGCGGAAACCCTCGGCGCGCTGCATCACCCGCGGGTCGAGCTGGGCGGCGATGAACGCCAGGCGCCGCCGGCCACGCTCGATCAGGTGCTGCGCTGCGGCGCGGCCGGCCTGTTGCTGGGAGAAGCCCACCGACAAGGCGCCCGCCTCGCCGCCCAGCTCCATCATGTGCACGCAGGGTACGCCGCTGGCGGCCAGCATCTGCCGCGCCGCGTCGCTTCGGTCGAAGCCGGTGAGCAGCATGCCGCAGGGCTGGTAGGCCAGGTAGTTGCGGATGAGGTTTTCTTCTTCCTCGCTGTCGTAGTGATAGTTACCAATCAGCACCTCCAGCCCGCGCGGGCGCATCACTTCGTGAATGGCCTCCAAGGTGTCGATGAACAGCTGGTTGGACAGCGACGGGATCAACACCACCACCGAATGGCTGCGCGCCGAGGCCAGTGCCCGCGCCGCGGGGTTGGCGACATAGCCCAGCGCCGCCGCGGCCGCAGCGACTTTTTCCGCCAGCTCCGGGGCAACCGTGCTCACCCCGCGCAGCGCGCGCGAAGCGGTAATCGGGGAAACCCCGGAAAGCCTGGCAACTTCCGCCAGAGTGGGACGACCGGTGGTGCGAGAGCCTGTGCGCGACATGAATGTTGTAATTTTACTACTTGCAGGAATGGGGAACGGCCACTAAGGTAGCGCTGTCTCAGGATGCAGGCAATGTAATCTTTGGTAGTGGCGACTACACGCACCCTGCCAAGCGTCCATACTGCGTGAGGACAAGACCAATAACACCGGGGAGGTGGCGTTTCGTTCATAGCGAGACAGCGCTGTCTCACCCCGCAGGAGGTACTGATGAATTCTCCCCTGTCCGCCATCGTGGTGATGGGCGTGGCCGGCTGCGGCAAAAGCTGCGTCGGCGAGGCCATTGCCCACAAGAGCGGCGGTCGCCTGATCGAAGGCGACGCATTCCACCCTGCCGAAAACATTCGCAAGATGAGCGCCGGCATTCCCCTGGACGATGACGACCGTGCCGGCTGGCTGGTGCGCCTGGGCCAGGAATTGCAAGCCACGGTGAAGGCTGGCGAACGGCCAATCCTCACCTGTTCGGCGCTCAAGCGCCGTTACCGCGACACCTTGCGCGCCGCCATGCCGGAACTGGCCTTCGTGTTCCTCGAACTGACCCCCGCCGAAGCAGAAAAGCGCGTACTGGCCCGCCCCGGCCACTTCATGCCGGCCAGCCTCATCGACAGCCAGTTCGCGGCCCTCGAAGCGCCCCACGGCGAGCCGCTGACCCTGGCCCTGGACGCTACCCGGCCAATCATCGAACTTGCCGCCTCGGTCGACACCTGGCTAAAGCCCTGCGGTGAGCAGGACCTGGCGCACACTGCCTGACCCGGCGGTTTTCCCGCTCACCAAAGACAGCGCTGTCTCGACGCCAAAGCGCGGCGAAAGTTCCAAAAAACTGCTCTATTAACGCAACGCCAAAAACAACGATAAGACCGAGGCCTCAAAACCATGTTCGGACTGGCTACAGACACCTACCTGCTGCTCGACGCCCTGGTAACCATCGTCGGGCTGATTCTGCTGATCACCCATTTCAAGGTTCACCCCTTCGTCGCCCTGACCCTCGCTGCCGGGTTCCTCGGCCTGACCTCCGGCATGCCGGTGGCCAAGGTGATGAAGTCGTTCCAGGACGGCTTCGGCGGCGTGCTCGGCTTCGTCGGCATCGTCCTCGCCCTGGGCACCATGCTTGGCAAGCTGATGGCCGACTCCGGCGGCGCCGACCAGATCGCGCAGACGCTGATCCGCGCCTTTGGCAAGAAGAACGTGCACTGGGCCATGATGTGCGCCGCCTTCCTGGTCGGCATCCCGCTGTTCTTCGAAATCGGCTTCGTGCTGCTGGTGCCGCTGGTGTTCATCGTCGCCCGGCGCTCTGGCGTGTCGCTGATCAAGATCGGCATCCCGCTGCTGGCCGGCCTGTCGGTGGTCCACGGCCTGGTTCCACCGCACCCGGGCCCACTGCTGGCGATCGGCATTTTCCACGCCGACATCGGTAAAACCATCTTCTATGGGCTGCTGGTGGCGCTGCCTACCGCGATCATTGCCGGCCCGCTGTTCGGCAGCTTCATCGCTCGCCATATCCCGGGCAACCCGTCCCAGGAACTGATGGACCAGATCGCCAAGGAGTCCGACCAAAGCAACCTGCCCAGCTTCACCATCACCCTGGTAACCGTGCTGCTGCCGGTGGTGCTGATGCTGCTCAAGACCTTCGCCGACGTGGTGTTGCCTGCCGAGCACATCGTGCGCCAGTGGATGGACCTGATCGGCCACCCGATCACGGCCCTGCTCGCGGCCCTGCTGCTGGCCTTCTACACCTTTGGTTCGGCGCGCGGCTTCAGCCGCCAGCAGATCATGAAGATGCTCGACCAGAGCCTGGCGCCAACCGCCGCGATCGTGCTGATCGTCGGCGCCGGTGGCGGCTTCAAGCAGATGCTGGTGGACACCGGCGTGGGCAACGTGATCGGGCAAATGGCCGTGCAAGCCCAGATTTCGCCCATCCTGCTGGCCTGGCTGGTGGCGGCGGTGATCCGCATCGCCACCGGTTCTGCCACTGTGGCCACCATCACCGGTGCTGGCATCGTCGCGCCGGTGATCGACCTGGTGCCGGGGGTGAACCGTGAGCTGCTGGTGCTGGCCACTGGCGCGGGGTCGCTGATTCTGTCCCACGTCAACGATGCGGGCTTCTGGCTGGTGAAGCAGTATTTCAACATGACCGTGGCCGAAACCTTCAAGACCTGGAGCATGATGGAGACGATCCTGTCGATCGTCGGCATCATCCTGATCATGGCCCTGTCCACGGTGGTGTGACCGCTGATCGGCGGGCTGGCACGTTGCGGCTTCGGGCAGGGACAAAAGGGGTACATGCCCTGCCCGAAGCAAAGGAGCCTGCCATGACCCGTTCAAGTCTTCTGCTTGCCGCCCTGCTCGCCTCGCCGC
Organism: Pantoea sp. Tr-811; assembly: GCF_011752535.1. Taxonomy (NCBI): domain Bacteria; kingdom Pseudomonadati; phylum Pseudomonadota; class Gammaproteobacteria; order Enterobacterales; family Erwiniaceae; genus Pantoea; species Pantoea sp. Tr-811. The sequence continues at coordinate 603 of NZ_VWXJ01000039.1, read as the reverse complement.
TGGCCCTGGCCATCGGCACCGGGCCAACCTACCCCGACGACCCCCACAACCCGGCGCCACAGCCTGGGGTCGACAGCACCCTGAACCCGATCGAAAAGCCCATGCCACGGGACACCGACCCGCGCATACAGGGTGACGACCCCGAGAATCCGCCGGCCAAGCTGAACGATGACCGCGACCTGCCGGGAATGGATGGCAGCGGCTCGGAGGGCATGGGCCGTCAGGGTAGCGGCGAAACACAGCGCTGATAGCCTATCCCTCTCGCCGCGCCAGCCTAACTGCATCGCGAATTCCCTGTAGGAGCGAGCGCAGCTCGCGATGGGGCGCGCAGCGGCCCCAACGTCTCAGCTTCGCGGCGCTTGCCGCCGGGGGCTGCTCTGCAGCCCATCGCGAGCTACGCTCGCTCCTACCGGGGCGGCGTTGGCCTGGCGTGTGCTGTCTACCCCGACGACCCCCACAACCCGGCGCCACAGCCCGGGGTCGACAGCACCCTGAACCCGATCGAAAAGCCCATGCCACGGGACACCGACCCGCGCATACAGGGTGACGACCCCGAGAATCCGCCGGCCAAGCTGAACGATGACCGCGACCTGCCGGGAATGG
>NZ_VWXJ01000038.1:0-15460 GCF_011752535.1 Pantoea sp. Tr-811 | reverse complement strand
GGCAGATCAGTGTTGCATAAGCTGGATATCGGTCGGTTCAAGGACGGCCTTCGTCGCTATTTCAAAGGCTCCGAATCGCTCAACGGGCAGCCGCTGCCCGAGGTCAACAAGGCGCTGATCGAGGACGCACCACGCATAGTGCGCCTGACCATCTGGGGGGTGATCGCATTCTTCCTGCTTCTGATCGTCTGGGCCTGTTTTGCGCCCATCGACGAAGTCACTCGCGGCGAGGGCAAGGCCATTCCGTCGTCCAAAGTGCAGAAAGTGCAGAACCTTGAAGGCGGTATCGTTGCCGAGATCTACGCCAAGGAAGGGGAGGTGGTCGAAGTCGGCCAGCCGTTGCTGCGCCTGGACGAGACACGTTTCATCTCCAACAAAGGCGAGACCGAGGCCGAGCGTGTAGCCATGGCCCTGCGTGTCGAGCGCCTGAGCGCCGAGGTCGAAAACACCCCGCTGAACATCGACGAGAAACTGCGCCAGGCAGCCCCCAGCCAGGCGGCCAGCGAGGAAGCCTTGTACAACAGCCGGCGTCAGCAGCTCAGCGACGAGGTTAGTGGCCTGCAACAGCAACTGGTGCAGAAACAGCAAGAGCTGCGCGAGTTCAACTCCAAGCGTGCCCAGTACGCCAACAGCCTGCAATTGCTGCGGCAGGAAATCGCCTTGTCCGAACCGCTGATGGCCAAAGGCGCGGTTTCCCAGGTCGAGATCCTGCGCCTGCGCCGCTCCGAGGTGGAAACCCGTGGCGAGCTGGACGCCACCGAACTGGCCATCCCCCGCGCCGAAGCGGCGGTGAGGGAGGTGCAGAGCAAAGTCGAGGAAACCCGCGGTAAGTTCCGCAGCGATGCCCTCACCCAGCTCAACGAGGCCCGCACCGATCTGAACAAGGCCACTGCCACGACCAAGGCACTGGATGACCGCGTCAACCGCACGCTGGTCACTTCACCGGTGCGTGGCATCGTCAAGCAGCTGTTGGTCAACACCATTGGCGGGGTGATTCAGCCCGGCAGCGACATCATCGAGATCGTGCCGTTGGACGATTCACTGGTGATCGAGGCGAAAATCCTGCCCAAGGACATCGCCTTCCTGCACCTGGGGCAAGAAGCCATGGTCAAGTTCACGGCTTATGACTTCACCATTTACGGCGGGCTGGAGGCCAAGCTGGAGCAGATTGGCGCCGATACCATCACCGACGAAGACAAGAAGACCACCTACTACCCCGTTCGCCTGCGTACCACCAAGAGCCACCTGGGCACTGACGACAAGCCGTTGCAGATCATCCCCGGCATGATCGCCACGGTGGACATCAAAACCGGCAAGAAGACCATCATGAGCTACCTGCTCAAGCCGATCATCAAGTCCCGCACCGAGGCGCTTCGCGAGCGCTGACAAGGGCGAGGGCGGTCTGAAACCCCTGTGTGAGCGGGTACGCCTGCTCCCCCAGGGGCGCGCCGGCGTCCAACGCCTGGCTTAGATCAACCCGCCGTCTTCATCTTCCTGAATCAGGTTGTTCAAGCTGCCCAGTGCCTGGCGTGCCGTGGAGCGGTTGAGCAGCTTCGCCTGGGCGCCGGCGGGCAGGTCTGTGATGCTGATCACACCCTTGGTGGTCAGCACATCGATCAAGTCCTCCAGTACGCGAATCATGTCCAGGTCGCTCTGCTTGAGCTGGCGCAGGCTGTTCTCGACCACATCGTCGGCAAACCATTCGAGGATGTCGGTATGGTCGGCCGGGAGCGTTTCCGTGTACTCGGCATAGGGGGCAGCTTCTACCCGCAGCAACTGGCCGTCGGCGCTGCGTTGCACGTAGAACATGGCGTCATCCCTCGTCACGATGGTTCCTTGTTGGTTATCCGCAGCACGGGAAAGTTCACCAGGCAGGGGAGCCCGGCGCGTGAGTATGCGCTGCGCGAGGGTGGCAGGGAAGACCGTTCCTGCGGTGGCCAGATCAGGCCACCGCAGGAAACGGGTCAGTGGTCGACCTTGATGGTCGGGTCTGCGCCGCTGATCAGCGAGTTGACAGTGGTGTTCGACCAGTTAACCCCTTCGAGCTTGATGGTGACGTCCGCGGTACCGCCAGCGTTGAACTTACCTTCGGAACTCACTTGCAAGGTCGAAGTGCCATCGACTGTGGTGATCTTCAGGTAATTGTCGATGGTGCTTGCCGTCTCGCCCTGCAGCAGATCACGCAGGTCGAGGCGGTCGCCCTCGCTGGCCTTGAAGTCCTTGATCACGTCGTTGCCGTAGTCACCTGCTTTCCACACGAACAGGTCGGCACCGCTGCCGCCGACCAGGATGTCATCACCCGGGCCGCCGATCAGGGTGTCGTTGCCACTGCCACCCAGCAGGATGTCATTGCCTTTGCCGCCATCGAGGTAGTCGTTGCCACCCTGGCCGAAGATGATGTCATTGCCTGCGCCACCCAACAGGGTGTCGTTACCGTCGTTGGTCCCCGAGATGTCGAACTCGGTGTAGTGCTCGCTGACGTACTTGTGCATGGCCCGCGCGTCCACGTCGCCGATATCGACACCGGTCTTGCTGGCGACATAGGCTTGAATGGCTTCCACACCCGTACCGGCAATGGACGGGAAGGTCACCAGGTCGCCGAAGATGATGTCGTTGCCGTCGCCGCCGTTGACCGTATCGTTGCCCGGCGTGGTGGCTTCGGTGTGGCCGAGAATGGCATCGGCGAGCTTGCTCGGGTCGATGTTGGTCTGCGGCTTGCCATCGGTGTCGTACGGTTTCAGGTCCGTGGTGTTGACGTCACTGTTCAGGCCGATCGCTTCCACATCGGACAACGCCGCGAGAATCTTGAAGCTGTCGGTCGAATTGGTGGTCGTGTTGGTGGTGGTCGTATTACCGGTACCGGCCAATGTCGACAGCTCATAACCACCATTGCCTTCGGCATGCAGCTGGCCTGAAGTGCTGTAGCTCCACCCGTTCTTGTTGGTGTAGGTCTGCACTTGCAGGTTGCCGCTGCTGTCGATGGAGATGTAGTTGGTGCTGTTGATGTAGGCGTTGACGGTCATGCCCGCCTTGTAACTGATCGACGCGAGGTAATCGTCCAGCAGGACGCCAGACTTGCCGAGCGTTGGGTTGGTCTGCTCGCCGGTCTGGTAGTAGGTCGGCTTGCCATCGGTAATGAAGAACGTCTGGTTGCTGCCGGTGCTACCTGCATCCTTGAGCTGCTGGAACCAGTTGGCGGTGGTCTTGAAGGCATCCTCGTAGTTGGTACCACCACCGGACTGCAGGGTGTTCAAGGCCGCGAGCAAGGTCTTGAGGCCCGCATCGTTGAGGGTGACCGAAACGGTGCTCTTGACCTGGGTGGCGAAGTCCACGAGCAGGATGTTGACCACGCCCGACTGGGAGCCCTTGACGCTGGCGGCCAGGGTCTTGAATACCGACTCCAGCGAGGTCTTGGCCGCGCTCACGCCCGACGAACCCATGGAGCCCGAGGTGTCGACGATGAAGGCGATGTTGTAGTTCTGGCCCGGCACTACGTGCAGGCCGTTGACGTCCGACACGATTATGTCGTTGCCATCGGTACCGCTGATGGTGTCGCTGTCGGACGACAGGTTGCTGGTGGTGTAGGTCTGCGGATAGACCGTGACCTTGATGGTGCCCTCGGTCGTGGCGGTGCTGCCGCCGACGCTTTCGGTCGCGGTGGAGCTGACCTTCACGTCGAACTGGCCTTGGTAGTAGGCCGGCGGCTTGATGGTCAGGCTGCTCAGGTTCCAGCCGGTAACGTCCACCGCGCCGCTGCCGACGGTGATGGTGTGGCCCGCGCTGTCGGCCAGCACCGAGCCTTCCGGAATTCCGGAAAGCTTGACGCTGAGTTTCTCCGAGCCGTCAGTGTCGGTCAGCGCAGTGGTAATGCTCGCCAGTTTGACTGGAGCACCGTTCTCGCCGCCTTCGTTGAGCTTGTAGCCATCGTAGTAACCCACACCGTTGCTGCCGTGCAGGTCGGACACGGTCACCCCGGCGTTGGCCAGTGCGGCAACGCTTGGGTACATCGGGATGTTGGCGCTGCTCAGGTCGGTGACCGCGCCGCTGCCCACCTGGATGTTGACGTCCAGGCTGCCAGGGCCGGCCTGGTTGGCGCTGTAGATTTCCAGGGTGTAGTAGCCACTGGTGGTCGGCGTGAAGCTACCGGTGATGGTGCCGCTGGCGTTGGCCCAGGTGGCGCCGGCAACGTTCTTGCCGCCAATCACGATCTGCAGGCTGTCGTCGGCGGTGCCGCTGAAGGTGTAGGTCTTGCCGGCTTCCAGGTAGATCAGGCCCGAAGTCTTGGAGCCTGAGCCTGCAGTGATGCTGGCCGTGGTGTCGGCCGTGGTCACCGTCTCGGTCTTGCCTGCTTTGCCGGAGTTGGCGAACACGGCTTTCAGCGCATCACCGGTGATGCCGTTACCGTTGGTACCCAGCCCGGTGAGGCTGGTCCAGGTTTCCTTGACCAGGCCCAGCGAGTTGACGCTGTTGCTGCCGATGCTCAGGGTCGGCTTGTCGGCCACCGGAGTGATGTCCACTTTCAGCGTGGCTTGGTTACCCGCGTCCTTGCCGTCGGTAGGCGTGTACTTGATCTGCGCGTAGTCGGCCTGCTTGTTGCCCACGCCAGTACCACCGTAGCCGTCAATGCCCGATTCGTTGGCCAGCGGCACGAACTTGAGCTTGCCGGCCGCGATATCGGCCTGGCTGATGGTTTGGCCGGCCTTCACGTCAGTCCAGGTCGAGCCCACCAGCAGTTTCAACGTGCCGGCATCCGGCAGTTTGTTGATGATGATACCCAGGCTGGTCAGCGGCGAATCGACGTCGGTGACGTTGAAGTCGCTCCAGGCCAGAACCAGGTCGGTGTCTTCGGTGCCGGTCACCGCGCCGCCCGTGGTGGTTGGCGCATCGTTGACGGCGATCACATTGACCGTGGTGGTCGCGGTGTTCGACGTGTTGACGCCATCGGTCACCGTCACCGTGATGATCCGCGGCGTGGTGCTCGGGTCATAGCTGCTGTTGATGAAGGTGATGTTCTTGATCGCTTGAATATAGTCGGCAAGCGTAGCGGTACCGCTCAGCGTCAGTACCACTTTGCCGTCGGTGCTGTTGGCGTTGATGCTGATGCCGTTGACACTGTTGCCCAGGTTCAGCGCATCGCCTGGCTGACGGTTGGTCAGGGTCACGGTGGCGCCGGTCAGCATGGTGCTGTCGAAGTCGAAGATGGTGACGTCGACATCACCGATCGACACGCCTGCGCCTTTTTCGGTGAAGGTGGTCTGGTAGTCGGCGCCGGTCTTGCCACTGGAGTCGTTGGCGTCCAGGTCCAGTACTGGGGCTGGCTCGAAGATCTGCGTGGTGACGCTGCCAGCGGTGCCGCTGATGGCCAGGTTTTCGAAGTTGCCACCGGTGGCCGAGTCGATCTTGACCGTGAACTGCTCGGTGCCTTCGGTGATGTTGTCCTTGATGGTCGGGATGGTGAAGGTGGCCTGGCTGCTATTGGCCTTGATGGTCACCGTGGCCACACCGGTGTAGTCGGCCCCGTTGGTGGCAGTGCCGGAGTACACAAGCTTCACGACGACATCGGTCTGAGCCTTGTTGGTCAAGGTCAGGGTGTAGGTCGCGGTATTGCCCTCGGCAACGGCAGCGGTGCCATCGATGCTCAGGGTCGTGGTCTGGATGGTGTCGGTGACGGCAGTAACCGCCGCCTTGTTGCTTACGGTCAATTGCTCGAAGTTACCGCCCGTGGTGCCGGTAATCGTGGCCGAAACACTGCCTGCACTGATGTACACGTCATCGGCAGGCGCCGAGACCTTCACGCTACCGGTCGTCGCGCCGGCATCGATGTGAATCACCGCACCGTTGCTGAGCGTGATGTCCATGGCCGTGCCGGCCTTGTTGGTCAAGGTGGCGGTGTAGGTGATCTGCCCGCCTTCGGCGACGGTCTGGGTAGCGCTCAGGCTCAGACCGGTGTTGTCGATGGTGTCGGTAACCTTGGTTTCGGCATAAGCCGCATCAATGGTCAGCACCTCGAAGTCGCCACCGGTGGAACCGGTGATGTTGACCTTCAGGGTGCTTGCATCGATGTAAGGGTCATCTGCAGGCGCATTGATAGTCACACTGCCTTCAGTCTGGCCCTTGGCGATGGTGATGGTTTCACCATTGCTCAGGATCACCTTCATTTCGGTGCCCGCCGGGTTGCTCAGCTTGGCGGTGTAGGTGATCTGGCCGCCTTCTGGGACGGTGGCAGTGGCCGTCAAGCCAAGGGTGGTGGTGTCCTTGGTGTTCGGACCGTCGTTCACCGTGGTGCTCGGCGTGCCGACGGCAACCAGTTTCTCGTAGTTGCCGCCGGACATGCCGGTGACGCTGTTGGTCAGCGGCGCGTTGGTGGTGTAGACGTTGTTCGGCGCGGTGTAGTTGACCGAGCCTGTGCTTTCGCCCACGGCGATGGTGATGGTCTGGCCGTTGGCCAGGGAAATCACCAGCGGCGCCACGGTGACCGGTGCAGTAACGGTGGCGGTGTACACCACGGTGCCGCCTTCGACCACGCTGCCGGTGGCAGTGAGCGTCACGGTGCTGGTGTCGATGGTATCGGTCACGGCCGTTACAGCCGGGGTGCTGCTGATGTTCAGTTTCTCGAAGTCACCACCGGTGGTGCCGGTGATGGTCGTGCTGACGGTGCTGGCGTCCACGTACACGGTGTTTTTCGGCGCATCGACGGTCACGCTGCCTTCGGTAGCACCTTTGGCGATGGTGATGGTCGAGCCGTTGCTCAGGGTCACCTTCATTTCGGTGCCGGTCGGGTTGCTGACCTTGGCGGTGTAGGTGATCTGGCCGCCTTCCTGGACGGTACCGGTCGCGGTGAGGCTGACGTTGGTGGTGTCCAGGTTGTTCGGGTTGTCGGTGACCGTGGTGCTTGGGTTGCCAGCGGTAACCAGTTTCTCGTAGTTGCCGCCGGTTACACCGGTGATGCTGTTGGTCAGCGTCGGGTTGGTGTTGTAGACGTTGTTCGGGGCAACGAAGTTGACCGAGCCAGTGCTTGCACCGACAGCGATGGTGATGCTCTGGCCGTTGGCCAGGGAAATCACCAACGGCGCAACGGTGACCGGTGCGGTCACGGTGGCAGTGTAGGTGACGACGCCGCCTTCGGTGACCGAAGGGGTCGCGGTCAGCGTGACGGTGCTGGTGTCGATGGTGTCGGTCACGGCCGTAACAGCCGGGGTGCTGCTGACGTTCAGTTTCTCGAAGTCACCACCGGTGGTACCAGTGATGATCGCGCTGACGTTGCTCGCATCGACGTACACGGTGTTTTTCGGCGCATCGACGGTCACGCTGCCTTCGGTAGCACCTTTGGCGATGGTGATGGTCGATCCGTTGCTCAGGCTCACGGTCATCGCGGTGCCAGCTGGGTTGGTCAGCTTGGCGGTGTAGACGATCTGGCCGCCTTCCTGGACGGTGCCGGTCGCGGTGAGGCTGACGTTGGTGATGTCCAGGTTGTTCGGGTTGTCGGTGACCGTGGTGCTTGGGTTGCCAGCGGTGACCAGCTTCTCGTAGTTACCACCGGTCACACCGGTGATGCTGTTGGTCAGCGCCGGGTTGGTGTTGTAGACGTTGTTTGGCGCAACGTAGTTGACCGAGCCGGAGCTGTCACCCACGGCGATGGTGATGGTCTGGCCGTTGGCCAGGCTGATCACCAGCGCTTTCTCGGTTACCGGTGCGGTAACGGTCGCGGTGTACACCACGGTGCCGCCTTCGACCACGCTGCCGGTGGCAGTGAGCGTCACGGTGCTGGTGTCGATGGTGTCGGTCACGGCCGTTACAGCCGGGGTGGTGCTGACGTTCAGCTTCTCGAAGTCACCACCGGTGGTGCCGGTGATGGTCGTGCTGACGGTGCTGGCATCGACGTACACGGTGTTTTTCGGCGCATCGACGGTCACGCTGCCTTCGGTAGCACCTTTGGCGATGGTGATGGTCGAGCCGTTGCTCAGGGTCACCTTCATTTCGGTGCCGGTCGGGTTGCTGACCTTGGCGGTGTAGGTGATCTGGCCGCCTTCCTGGACGGTACCGGTCGCGGTGAGGCTGACGTTGGTGGTGTCCAGGTTGTTCGGGTTGTCGGTGACCGTGGTGCTTGGCGTACCAGCGGTAACCAGTTTCTCGTAGTTGCCGCCGGTTACACCGGTGATGCTGTTGGTCAGCGTCGGGTTGGTGTTGTAGACGTTGTTCGGTGCAACGAAGTTGACCGAGCCGGAGCTTTCACCGACGGCGATGGTGATGGACTGACCGTTGGCCAGGCTGATTACCAGCGCTTTCTCGGTTACCGGCGCAGAGACGGTGGCGGTGTAGGTGACTACGCCGCCTTCGGTCACGCTCGGGGTGCCGGTGAGCGTCACGGTGCTGGTGTCGATGGTGTCGGTCACGGCCGTTACAGCCGGGGTGCTGCTGACGCTCAACTTCTCGAAGTCACCACCGGTGGTGCCGGTGATGGTCGCGCTGACGCTACCTGCATCCACGTACACGGTGTTTTTCGGCGCATCGACCGTCACGCTGCCTTCGGTGGCACCTTTGGCGATGGTGATGGTGGAGCCGTTGCTCAGGGTCACCTTCATCTCGGTGCCAGCTGGGTTGGTCAGCTTGGCGGTGTAGACGATCTGACCGCCTTCCTGAACGGTGCCAGTGGCAGTCAGGCTCAGGCCGGTGTTATCCAGGTGAGCTGGATCGTCGGTGACGGTGGTGCTTGGGTTGCCAGCGGTAACCAGCTTCTCGTAGTTGCCACCGGTCACACCGGTGATGCTGTTGGTCAGCGGCACGTTGGTGTTGTAGACGTTGTTCGGGGCAACGAAGTTGACCGAGCCGGAGCTATCACCCACGGCGATGGTGATGGTCTGGCCGTTGGCCAGCGAAACCACCAGCGGGGTGCCGGTAACCGGAGCAGTGACGGTCGCGGTGTAAACCACGGTGCCGCCTTCGGTGACCGAAGGGGTAGCGGTCAGCGTGACGGTCGAAGTGTCGATGGTATCGGTCACCGAAGTGACGGCGGGATTCGAGCTGACGCTCAGTTGCTCGAAATCGCCACCGGTGGTGCCGGCGATGGTTACTTTCACTTCACCAGCATCGACATACACGGTGTTAGCCGGTGCCGGGACAGTGATGCTGCCTTCAGTCTGGCCCTTGGCGATGGTGATGGTTTCACCGTTGCTCAGGGCGACCTTCATTTCGGTGCCAGCTGGGTTGGTCAGCTTGGCGGTGTAGACGATCTGACCGCCTTCCTGGACGGTGCCGGTGGCAGTCAGGCTGAGGCCGGTGTTATCCAGGTGAGCTGGATCGTCGGTGACGGTAGTGCTTGGGTTGCCAGCGGTTTCCAGCTTCTCGTAGTTGCCACCGGTCACACCGGTGATGCTATTGGTCAGCGGCACGTTGGTGTTGTAGACGTTGTTCGGCGCAACGAAGTTGACCGAGCCGGAGCTATCACCCACGGCGATGGTGATGGTCTGGCCGTTAGCCAGCGAAACCACCAGCGGGGTGCCGGTAACCGGAGCAGTGACGGTCGCGGTGTAAACCACGGTGCCGCCTTCGGTGACCGAAGGAGTGGCAGTCAAGGTGACGGTCGAAGTGTCGATGGTATCGGTCACCGCAGTGACGGCGGCATTCGAGCTGACGCTCAGTTGCTCGAAATCGCCACCGGTGGTGCCGGCGATGGTTACTTTCACTTCACCAGCATCGACATACACGGTGTTAGCCGGTGCCGGGACAGTGATGCTGCCTTCAGTCTGGCCCTTGGCGATGGTGATGGTTTCACCGTTGCTCAAGGTGACCTTCATTTCGGTGCCAGCTGGGTTGGTCAGCGTGGCGGTGTAGACGATCTGACCGCCTTCCTGGACGGTGCCAGTGGCAGTCAGGCTCAGGCCGGTGTTGTCGAGGTTCGACGGATCGTCGTTCACCACGGTGCTTGGAGTACCAGCGGTTTCCAGCTTCTCGTAGTTGCCACCGGTCACACCAGTGATGCTGTTGGTCAGCGGCACGTTGGTGTTGTAGACGTTGTTCGGTGCAACGAAGTTGACCGAACCGGAGCTATCGCCCACGGCGATGGTGATGGTCTGACCGTTGGCCAGCGAAACCACCAGCGGAGCGCCAGTTACTGGTGCAGTGACGGTCGCGGTGTAAACCACAGTGCCGCCTTCGGTGACCGAAGGAGTGGCAGTCAAGGTGACGGTCGAAGTGTCGATCGAGTCGGTTACGGCCGTTACAGCTGGAGTCGAGCTGACATTGAGCTGCTCGAAGTCGCCGCCAGTAGTGCCGGTTACGGTGACGCTGACATTGCCCGCGTCTACATAGACGGTGTTAGCCGGAGCCGGAACGGTAATGCTGCCTTCGGTCTGGCCCTTAGCGATGGTGATGGTCTCACCGTTGCTCAGGGTCACCTTCATTTCGGTGCCAGCCGGGTTGGTCAGCGTGGCGGTGTAGATGATCTGGCCGCCTTCCTGAACGGTGCCAGTGGCAGTCAGGCTCAGACCGGTATTGTCGAGGTTCGACGGATCGTCGTTCACCACGGTGCTTGGAGTACCAGCGGTTTCCAGCTTCTCGTAGTTGCCACCGGTCACACCAGTGATGCTATTGGTCAGCGGCACGTTGGTGGTGTAGACGTTGTTCGGCGCAACGAAGTTGACCGAACCGGAGCTATCGCCCACGGCGATGGTGATGGTTTGGCCGTTAGCCAGCGAAACCACCAGCGGAGCGCCAGTTACCGGCGCTGTAACGGTCGCGGTGTAAACCACGGTGCCGCCTTCGGTGACCGAAGGAGTGGCAGTCAAGGTGACGGTCGAAGTGTCGATCGAGTCGGTTACGGCCGTTACAGCTGGAGTCGAGCTGACATTGAGCTGCTCGAAGTCGCCGCCAGTAGTGCCGGTTACGGTGACGCTGACATTGCCCGCGTCTACATAGACGGTGTTAGCCGGAGCCGGAACGGTAATGCTGCCTTCGGTCTGGCCCTTGGCGATGGTGATGGTTTCACCATTGCTCAGGGTCACCTTCATCTCGGTGCCAGCCGGGTTGGTAAGGGTAGCGGTGTAGACGATGCTGCCGCCTTCCTGAACGGTGCCAGTGGCAGTCAGGCTCAGACCGGTATTGTCGAGGTTCGACGGATCGTCGTTCACCACGGTGCTTGGGCTGCCCGCAGTTTCCAGTTTCTCGTAGTTGCCGCCAGTCACACCAGTGATGCTGTTGGTCAGTGGCACGTTGGTGTTGTAGACGTTGTTCGGTGCAACGAAGTTGACCGAACCGGAGCTGTCGCCCACGGCGATGGTGATGGTCTGGCCGTTGGCCAGGGAGACCACCAGCGGAGCGCCAGTTACGGGTGCAGTGACGGTCGCGGTGTAAACGACAGTGCCGCCTTCGGTCACGCTTGGCGAGGCGGTCAGCGTGACGGTCGACGTGTCGATGGTGTCGGTCACCGAAGTGACTGCTGGAGTCGAGCTGACATTCAGCTGCTCGAAATCGCCACCGGTGGTGCCGGTCACAGTCACGCTGACATTACCGGCGTCGACGTAGACGGTGTTAGCCGGTGCAGGAACGGTGATGCTGCCCTCAGTCTGGCCCTTGGCGATGGTGATGGTTTCACCGTTGCTCAGGGTCACCTTCATTTCGGTGCCCGCTGGGTTGGTCAGGGTAGCGGTGTAGACGATCTGGCCGCCTTCCTGGACGGTGCCGGTGGCACTCAGGCTCAGGCCAGTGTTGTCCAGGCGAGCCGGGTCGTCAGTGACGGTAGTGACTGGGTTACCGACAGTTTCCAGATGTTCGTAATTACCGCCAGTCACACCAGTGATGCTGTTGGTCAGCGGCACATTGGTGTTGTAGACGTTGTTCGGGGCGATGAAGTCCACCGAACCCGAAGTGGCATTGACCGGAATGGTGATGCTCTGGCCGTTGGCCAGCGAGATCACCAGGGCAGAGCCAGTAACCGGTGCCGTTACGGAAGCGGTATAGGTGACTACACCACCTTCGGTGACCGAAGGGGTAGCGGTCAGCGTGACGGTCGAAGTGTCGATGGTGTCGGTCACGGCAGTGACTGCTGGAGTCGAGCTGACATTCAGTTGCTCGAAGTCGCCGCCCGTAGTGCCGGTTACGGTGACGCTGACATTGCCCGCGTCTACATAGACGGTGTTAGCCGGTGCAGCAACGGTAATGCTGCCTTCGGTCTGGCCCTTGGCGATGGTGATGGTCTCACCGTTGCTCAGGGTCACCTTCATTTCGGTGCCAGCTGGGTTGGTCAGCGTGGCGGTGTAGACGATCTGGCCGCCTTCCTGGACGGTGCCAGTAGCGGTCAGGCTCAGCCCGGTGTTATCGAGGTTCGACGGATCGTCGTTCACCACGGTGCTTGGAGTACCAGCGGTTTCCAGCTTCTCGTAGTTACCGCCAGTCACACCGGTGATGCTGTTGGTCAGCGGCACGTTGGTGTTGTAGACGTTGTTCGGTGCAACGAAGTTGACCGAACCGGAGCTATCGCCCACGGCGATGGTGATGGTCTGACCGTTGGCCAGCGAAACCACCAGCGGGGTGCCGGTAACTGGAGCAGTGACAGTCGCGGTGTAAACCACGGTGCCACCTTCGGTGACCGAAGGGGTAGCGGTTAGCGTGACGGTCGAAGTGTCGATAGAGTCGGTAACAGCGGTTACAGCTGGGTTCGAGCTGACATTGAGTTGCTCGAAGTCACCACCGGTGGTGCCGGTCACAGTCACGCTGACATTGCCCGCGTCGATGTAGACGGTGTTAGCCGGTGCCGGAACGGTGATGCTGCCCTCAGTCTGGCCCTTGGCGATGGTGATGGTTTCACCGTTGCTCAGGGTTACCTTCATTTCGGTGCCAGCTGGGTTGGTCAGCGTGGCGGTGTAGATGATCTGGCCGCCTTCCTGAACGGTGCCAGTAGCGGTCAGGCTCAGCCCGGTGTTATCGAGGTTCGACGGATCGTCGTTCACCACGGTGCTTGGAGTACCAGCGGTTTCGAGCTTCTCGTAGTTGCCGCCAGTCACACCGGTGATGCTGTTAGTCAGCGGTACGTTGGTGTTGTAGACGTTGTTCGGTGCAACGAAGTTGACCGAACCGGAGCTATCGCCCACGGCGATGGTGATGGTCTGGCCGTTGGCCAGCGAAACCACCAGCGGGGTGCCGGTAACCGGAGCAGTGACGGTCGCGGTGTAAACGACAGTGCCGCCTTCGGTCACGCTTGGCGAGGCGGTCAGCGTGACGGTCGACGTGTCGATGGTGTCGGTCACCGAAGTGACTGCTGGAGTCGAGCTGACATTCAGCTGCTCGAAATCGCCACCGGTGGTGCCGGTCACAGTCACGCTGACATTACCGGCGTCGACGTAGACGGTGTTAGCCGGTGCAGGAACGGTAATGCTGCCTTCGGACTGGCCCTTGGCAATGGTGATGGTTTCACCGTTGCTCAGGGTCACCTTCATTTCGGTGCCAGCTGGGTTGGTCAGCGTGGCGGTGTAGATGATCTGGCCGCCTTCCTGGACGGTGCCGGTGGCACTCAGGCTCAGGCCAGTGTTGTCCAGGCGAGCCGGGTCGTCAGTGACGGTAGTGACTGGGTTACCGACAGTTTCCAGATGTTCGTAATTACCGCCAGTCACACCAGTGATGCTGTTGGTCAGCGGCACATTGGTGTTGTAGACGTTGTTCGGGGCGATGAAGTCCACCGAACCCGAAGTGGCATTGACCGGAATGGTGATGCTCTGGCCGTTGGCCAGCGAGATCACCAGGGCAGAGCCAGTAACCGGTGCCGTTACGGAAGCGGTATAGGTGACTACACCACCTTCGGTGACCGAAGGAGTGGCAGTCAAGGTGACGGTCGAAGTGTCGATCGAGTCGGTTACGGCCGTTACAGCTGGAGTCGAGCTGACATTGAGCTGCTCGAAGTCGCCGCCAGTAGTACCGGTCACGGTCACGCTGACATTACCGGCGTCGACGTAGACGGTGTTAGCCGGTGCAGCAACGGTAATGCTGCCTTCGGTCTGGCCCTTGGCGATGGTGATGGTTTCACCGTTGCTCAGGGTGACCTTCATCTCGGTGCCAGCCGGGTTGGTCAGGGTAGCGGTGTAGACGATCTGGCCGCCTTCCTGGACGGTGCCGGTGGCAGTCAGGCTCAGGCCGGTGTTATCGAGGTTCGACGGATCGTCGTTGACCACGGTGCTTGGAGTACCAGCGGTTTCCAGCTTCTCGTAGTTACCGCCAGTCACACCAGTGATGCTGTTGGTCAGCGGCACGTTGGTGTTGTAGACGTTATTCGGTGCAACGAAGTTGACCGAGCCGGAGCTATCGCCCACGGCGATGGTGATGGTTTGGCCGTTAGCCAGCGAAACCACCAGCGGAGCGCCGGTTACTGGAGCAGTAACGGTCGCGGTGTAAACGACAGTGCCGCCTTCGGTCACGCTTGGTGAGGCGGTCAGCGTGACGGTCGAGGTGTCGATGGTGTCGGTCACCGAAGTGACTGCTGGAGTCGAGCTGACATTCAGTTGCTCGAAGTCGCCGCCCGTAGTGCCGGTTACGGTGACGCTGACATTGCCCGCGTCTACATAGACGGTGTTAGCCGGAGCCGGAACGGTAATGCTGCCTTCGGTCTGGCCCTTAGCGATGGTGATGGTCTCACCGTTGCTCAGGGTCACCTTCATTTCGGTGCCAGCCGGGTTGGTCAGGGTAGCGGTGTAGACGATGCTGCCGCCTTCCTGGACGGTGCCAGTGGCAGTCAGGCTCAGACCGGTATTGTCGAGGTTCGACGGATCGTCGTTCACCACGGTGCTTGGAGTACCAGCGGTTTCCAGCTTCTCGTAGTTACCGCCAGTCACACCGGTGATGCTGTTGGTCAGCGGCACGTTGGTGTTGTAGACGTTGTTCGGTGCAACGAAGTTGACCGAACCGGAGCTGTCGCCCACGGCGATGGTGATGGTCTGGCCGTTAGCCAGCGAAACCACCAGCGGAGCGCCAGTTACTGGAGCAGTGACAGTCGCGGTGTAAACCACGGTGCCGCCTTCGGTAACCGAAGGGGTAGCGGTCAGCGTGACGGTCGAAGTGTCGATGGTGTCGGTCACCGAAGTGACTGCTGGAGTCGAGCTGACATTCAGCTGCTCGAAATCGCCGCCGGTGGTGCCGGTCACAGTCACGCTGACATTACCGGCGTCGACGTACACGGTGTTAGCCGGAGCCGGAACGGTAATGCTGCCTTCGGTCTGGCCCTTGGCGATGGTGATGGTCTCACCGTTGCTCAGGGTCACCTTCATTTCGGTGCCAGCCGGGTTGGTCAGGGTAGCGGTGTAGACGATCTGGCCGCCTTCCTGGACGGTGCCAGTGGCAGTCAGGCTCAGCCCGGTATTGTCGAGGTTCGACGGATCGTCGTTCACCACGGTGCTTGGAGTACCAGCGGTTTCCAGCTTCTCGTAGTTACCGCCAGTCACACCGGTGATGCTGTTGGTCAGCGGCACGTTGGTGTTGT
>NZ_VWXJ01000037.1:0-17765 GCF_011752535.1 Pantoea sp. Tr-811 | reverse complement strand
CGGTACGGCCACGCTCGTCGACGGTGGTAATCCAGCGTAATGATGGCGGGGAGATCGGCACCGTCTGATCCCGGGCCGGGGGCCACAGGGTTGGCGCCGACCGGGTAGGAGCGAGCGCAGCTCGCGATGGGGCGCGCAGCGGCCCCAGTTTTTCAGCTTCGCGGCTCAAAATGCCAGGGCTGCTGTGCAGCCCATCGCGAGCTGCGCTCGCTCCTACAAGGCCTACCGTCAACGGGTGAAAACGCGATCTCCTGTGGCTTTACCAGATCATCGGCTCGCGGCTACGCACGCGCACCTGTTGCGCCGGCACCCGGGCGTGCCATTGCACCACCCCCAGTGCCTCTACCTCGTATTCGCTGCGCATCACCCTGCCCTGCTCCTCAAACGACAGCTGCAGCCGGTAGTACCCGCTGTTGAGCAGCAACCCCTCGCTCAAGCGCTCGAAGGTTTCATCGTCCACCGCGCCCAGTGCCTGGCGTAGCGCCGAGGCATCCGGGTACCCCGAAGCCGGGCGCCCAGTGATGATGCGGCTAAGCAACGAACGCGGGTAACGCCCCTCGTACAACGCATCGAGCAACGGCAAGTGCTCCACGCCCAACGCATTGGCATTCAGGCGCCAACCCGTGGTTTGCGGCAGGGCACACAACATCGGGTAACGCCGTTGGCGAGTAGCGTCGGGTTCAAGCAAAAGGTTCAGCTCGCTGGTGTCGAGCATCGGCTGGTTGGCCGCCAGCCGGGGAGGCTGCTGGCGCAGGTACTGGGCGCTCTCGGCGCCCTGCAGGCGGGCGTCGCTGTCGCTGTCGAGCCAGTCGGCCAAGGCATCGACCAGCTGCGCGGCGGCCATGTCATCGCCCAGCACCTGGCGCAACTGGCGCTCGGCACGCTCACCCTCTGCCCCCAACAGGGCATTGACGTTGAAGCAGGTGTGCTGGTCGCGCACCCGCAGCTGCGCGTGGCCAGCGCCAAAATCGTAGGCCAGCGGTTGCCCGCGCAGGGCTTGCCAGAACAGCGGGCTAAGGCGCCAGGCCGGGTCGCGCAGGGCCTGGCTGGCATAGGCCAGGCCCGCTTGCTCCATGGCCCGCACCTGAACCCGCTGGCGCAGCAACTGCACGTCATCGACTTGGCGCCGGCCATCCTCCACCAGCCAGGCCATGCCTGCCGCCAGCATGGCCAACACCACCATCACCATCAGCAGCGCCGCGCCCTGCTGTTGCTTGCCCGCCATCGTGCAACCGCCCTTCGCGCGAATCAAAACGCAAGTCTTCACCTGGGTTGTTGCAAGGACATTGCAGCGGGCTTGCAGTCATGTTGGCGTCATCCGCACAAGGCAGGATTGGCCTTCGTTTTCATGACCTTACAGGAGTAGTGGCAATGGGTGGCATCGGAATCTGGCAACTGGTGATCGTACTGCTGATCGTGTTCCTGCTGTTTGGCACCAAGCGCCTCAAAGGCCTGGGCAGCGACGTTGGCGAAGCGATCCAAGGCTTTCGCAAGTCCATGGGCGGCGATGAGGCGCCAGGCGCGCCCCACGTTCAGCAGCAGCCGCCCGTGACCCAGCAGGCCGCCCAGCAGCCGCAAGCGGATCGCCAGGGCTGATGTTCGAGATCGGCTTCAGCGAACTGCTGTTGGTCGGCGTCGTCGCGCTGCTGGTGCTCGGCCCGGAACGCCTGCCGGTGGCGGCGCGAACCCTGGGCCGCATACTCGGCCAGGCGCGCCGGGCCATGCAGGGCCTGCGCACGCAGATGGAGCGTGAAATCGACATGCCTGCGTTCGACAGCGCCCCACTGCAGCGCCTGGAGCAGGAAATCCGCCAGGGCATCAGCCTGAACGCGGAGCCGGCCAATGATGGAGCTACGGCCCCGACGCCCAAGGAAAACACCTTATGAAGCGTGCCATCGACCCAGCGGCCAGCATGCCGCTGACCGAGCACCTGCGCGACCTGCGCAAACGCCTGGTGCGCTGCCTGGCGCTGCTGGCGCTGGTGTTCGCCGGCCTGTTCCCGTTTGCCCAGGCCTTGTACACGCTGGTTTCCGAGCCGCTACGGCGGTTTTTGCCGGAAGGCGCCAGCATGATCGCCACCAGCGTCACCTCACCGTTCCTGACACCGTTCAAGCTCACCGCGATGTGCGCCGTGTTCGTTGCCATGCCGTTGTTGCTGCACCAGGCCTGGGGGTTTCTGGCGCCGGGCCTGTACCGCCGTGAACGGCGCATTGCCCTGCCGTTGCTGGTGTCGAGCATCCTGTTGTTCTATGCCGGCATGGCCTTCGCGTTCTTCCTGGTGTTCCCGATGATGTTCGGCTTCTTCGCCAGCGCGACCCCGGACGGCGTGGCAATGATGACCGACATCAGCCAGTACCTGGACTTCATCCTGGCGTTGTTCCTGGCATTCGGCCTGGCCTTCGAAATCCCGGTGGCAACGTTCATCGTGGTGTGGGTGGGCGTGGCCGATGTGCCAACGCTGCGGCGCAGCCGGCCTTACGTGATCGTTGGCTGCTTCGTGGTGGGGATGATCCTCACGCCGCCGGATGTGTTCTCGCAGACCATGCTGGCGGTGCCGATGTGGATGCTGTTCGAACTGGGGCTGGTGGCGTGCACCCTGGTGCGTGAGCCATCGCCTGGCAGCCGTGAAGTTGCAGGGCACTAGGGGCCTGCACCGGCAGCACTACCGCCTGCATTTCAGGCCACCGCTTGCACATGCTGGCCGTTCATTCGAATCAGGTAGTTACGATGAACGACCAGCATCCCGACCTTTCTTCACTCAACAGCACGTTCGCCCTCGATCACTTTGCCGAACTGGCATCCAGCATGGACGTGCAGATGTTCACGCACTTGTTCAGGCCGGTGTTCGGCAGCCGCCTGCCCCCTGCCTTGTTCATGCACCTGCACAAGGAGCTGATTGCCAAGGCCTTCAGCAACCCGCCGTGCCAGATCAACCAGGACAGCGACCGGCCCTGCACGTACGACAGCCAAACGGGCCTGATACAGGTGCAGCACGATGCAGTCGCCCGCGCCATTGACGAGCCCGCCGCCACCGCCCCGCTCATGATCGCGTTGCTAGGTGCATTCGCGCTGCACGTGCAGCACCTATTGCTACGAGGCTCCACCGCGCTTGGCCTGCCAGAGGTTGAGACGCCTGGGGCCGAAGCAGTCAAGGCTGACTTCGTGCGCACTCTGTTGTTCTACACCAAGCCGCTCACCTCTGGCGGCACGATCGCCACCGTTACCGAGGCAGGCACCGAACATCAATTGACGCTCAGTATCCCGGACAGCAGCCAGTACCGGGTAAACCGCTTTTCCGCGGGGCGCGGTGACAAAAACGCCCGTCACTCCTACGGCCACCAGTCCATCGAAGACGTCTTGGAAGCCGTAGGTTTTGACGAGGCGCAACGCCAAGCCATCTATTTTGGTAACTGGCTGCGTGATTACTCGCAGCTGATCGACCCCAAGATCGTTCAGCCACAGGAAAATGCCGGCGTCGACACCGCACAGATTCTTCAAGCCATCATTTCAGGCAATCTGCCAAGGGTTTCCCGGGAAAAGCTGACCGCCATCGTCGACCTGTTCGGCCTCAAGGCATTCCAGGCCTTGCAGCAAACGCCAGAAGGGCGTGAAAACTACCGGGTAACCCCGAAAATGCTGGGTGTCTACCGCGCCCACGAGCATATCGACAACCCCACCACGCTGGACCGGGAGGCATTCGACCCACGCAGCATCGACCCTGAGTTCACCGCCCTGGTGTTGCCTGAACATGTCGCCAACAAGGTACTGCCCAAGCGCTCGATGAAGCGCTACATCCGCCGGCCGCTCGCCTATATGGTCAAGCAACTGGAGGCGGCCAAGAAGGAAGGCATGACAGCAACAGGCATGCGCCTGTTCGGTGAGGCCCTGCATGTGCTGGAAGACTATTTCGCCCATTCCAACTTCATCGAGCTCAGCTTGCGCAAGCTGGGGCACGGTGAAGTGCTGGTGTGGGCGCCCCGTATCGAATCGAGGGAAGAAAGCCGCCATGACATTCCTGTCATCACGGGCATGTTCGGTGCGCTGGATATCGTCGGCAGCGTCAGCGACCCACTGGCCAACCTGCTGTATACAGACAACGACGCCCCACCTCCGAAGGCCGGTGAGCGCAGCGACTTCGACAATGTCATGCTGATCTTGCTCAAGGACGAGGACCCGTTTCTGGTCAAGGCGTATGAGCTGTACCTCAACGCACGCGATGGCATCAGGGGTAGCGCGGCGTATGAATGGCTACAGGGAGTGATACAGATCGCCGAAGTGCCAAGCAAAGCCGTCGACTATGCCAGCAACCTTATCAAGAAGCCCCTGCTGAAATGGGCAGGCGACCATATCGCGACCTTGCAGCACCACCTGGGGGGCGACCCCAATCAGGACGCCAGCATCATGGCCACCCACTCACAGCTGGCCAAAGACCACGACACCCATCCGTTCCATGGCCTGGCTGTGCTGCTGGCGGCACTGGCCGTGCGGGATGTCGGACGCGCCATGTACCAGCACTGGACATCGACGGGAACGGAGGCAGGCGACCCACGGGAGGTAGCCGAACGCTTCATGGTCCACCCCAACGACGCTGAGTGGTTCGAGCAAACAGTCGACAAATGGGCCAGGGAGAACCCTGAAAAAGTCGAGCAGGGCAAATCGCTGGAAACGCTTCGGCAGTTGCAACGCGACGAGCTGGAGCGCGCGTTGAAGGCGATTAAGAGCCGCCTGGACGAGGCCGTGAAGCATATCGAAGAAATCGAGGAGATCACCGATACCAGCTACTGGGACATTGTCAATTTGCCCGATGCCGGGCCTGCCCCCTGGAGCCGGTAGGCCGCCAGGTCAGTAATCGAGCAAACGCCAGACCTCATAGGCTGGCGTTTCATACGGATGGCTCTGGCGCAATGCGGCAACGACCTGGGCGACCAGGTCGTCAGCCACCACCAGCTCTACCTTCCACTCCTCCACCACCTCGACCTGGCCGGTTTGCCCAAGGAACGGCTGGCTGCCGTCCAGTGGGCGGAACTGGCCTTGGCCCAGGGTTTGCCAGGCGCAGTGGTCGTAGTCGCCGATGCGCCCGCCACCGGCGGCGAACACGGCGGCCTTGACCACTTCCACATGGCTGGCCGGGACGAAGAAGGCGAGCTTGTGCACCGCCTTAGTTCACCCAGACGCGGGCGTTGCGGAACATACGCATCAGCGCGGCGTCTTCCTGCCACTCATCCGGGCGCCAGGAGTTCTGCACGGCGCGGAACATACGCTCCGGGTGCGGCATCATGATGGTCACGCGGCCGTCGCGGCTGGTGAGGCCGGTGATACCCCGCGGCGAGCCGTTCGGGTTGGCCGGGTAGGCTTCGGTGACCTTGCCGTGGTTGTCGACGTAGCGCAGGGCCACGCAACCGGACAGGTCGGCTTCGAGCAGTGCGTCTTCGCTGGCGAACTCGGCATGGCCTTCACCGTGGGCGATGGCGATTGGCATGCGCGAACCGGCCATGCCCTGCAGGAAGATCGAGTTGGACTTCTGCACCTCGACCATGGCCACGCGCGCCTCGAACTGTTCCGAACGGTTGCGCACGAAGTGCGGCCAGTATTCGGTGCCCGGAATCAGCTCGTGCAGGTTGGACATCATCTGGCAACCGTTGCACACGCCCAGGGCGAAGCTGTCGGTGCGCTCGAAGAAGGCCTGGAAGGCGTCGCGGGCGCGGCTGTTGAACAGCGCCGACTTGGCCCAGCCTTCACCGGCACCGAGCACGTCACCGTAGGAGAAGCCACCGCAGGCGACCAGGCCCTTGAAGGCTTCGAAGTCCACGCGGCCAGACAGGATGTCGCTCATGTGCACGTCGATGGCGGCAAAGCCTGCGCGGTCGAAGGCCGCCGCCATCTCCACCTGGCCGTTGACGCCCTGCTCGCGCAGGATCGCCACTTGCGGGCGCACGCCCTTCTTGATGTACGGCGCGGCGATGTCGTCGTTGACGTCGTAGCCAACCTTGACCGACAGGCCTGGGTTGTCTTCTTCGAGCAGCAGGTCGAATTCCTGGTCGGCGCAGTCGGCGTTGTCGCGCAGGCGCTGGATCTGGTAGCTGGTTTCGGCCCACTGGCGCTGCAGCATGCGACGGTCATCGTCGAACAGCACTTCGCCGTTGAGGCTGATGGACACTTCGCCGTTGTTGATCGGCTTGCCGATCACCGCCACGCACTCTTCGCCCAGGCCCGCGGCGCTGAACTGTGCCAGTACGTCCGGGGTGGCATCCTGGCGAACCTGGATGACCGCGCCCAGCTCTTCGTTGAACAGAATGGCCGGCACGTCGCCCTTGCTGTCGGTCAGCGGGTCGAGGTGCAGGTCGAGGCCGCAGTGGCCGGCAAAGGCCATTTCCAGCACGGTGGTCAGCAGGCCGCCGTCGGAACGGTCGTGGTAGGCCAGCAGGTGGCCGTCGGCGTTCAGGCCCTGGATCACGGCGAAGAAGGCCTTGAGGTCTTCGGCGTCGTCGACGTCCGGTGCCTGGGCCGCGATCTTGCCGTAGGTCTGGGCCAGGATCGAGGCGCCCATGCGGTTCTTGCCGCGGCCCAGGTCGATCAGGATCAGGTCAGTCTCGCCCTTGTCCATGCGCAGTTGCGGGGTGAGGGTCTGGCGGATGTCGGTGACCGGGGCGAAGCCGGTGATGATCAGCGACATCGGCGAAGTGACGCTCTTCTCGACGCCCTCTTCGCTCCACTTGGTCTTCATCGACATGGAGTCTTTGCCGACCGGGATGGTGATGCCCAGCTCCGGGCACAGCTCCATGCCCACGGCCTTGACGGTGTCGTACAGGCGCGCGTCTTCACCCGGGTGGCCGGCGGCGGACATCCAGTTGGCCGACAGTTTGATGTCGGACAGTTTTTCGATGCGCGAAGCGGCCAGGTTGGTGATGGTTTCGCCAATCGCCATGCGCCCGGACGCCGGGGCATCGAGCAGGGCCAGCGGGGTACGCTCGCCCATGGCCATGGCTTCACCGGTGTAGACGTCGAAGCTGGTGGCGGTGACGGCGCAGTCGGCCACCGGCACCTGCCACGGGCCGACCATCTGGTCGCGGGCGACCAGGCCGGTGATGGTGCGGTCGCCGATGGTGATCAGGAAGCTCTTGCTGGCCACGGCCGGGTGGCTGAGCACGCGCTGCACGGCGGCGTCCAGGTCCAGCTGGCTTGGGTCGAAATCATCGCCCAGCTCGGCTTCGCGGGTAACCGAACGGTGCATGCGCGGCGGCTTGCCCAGCAGCACGTCGAGCGGCATGTCGACCGGGGTGTTGTCGAAGTGGCTGTCGGTAACGGTCAGGTGCTGCTCTTCGGTGGCCTCACCGACCACTGCGAACGGGCAACGCTCGCGTTCGCAAATCGCCTGGAAGCGCTCGAAGTCCTCGGCGCTGACGGCCAGCACGTAGCGTTCCTGCGATTCGTTGCTCCAGATTTCGTGCGGGGCCATGCCCGGCTCGTCGTTGGGCACGTTGCGCAGCTCGAAGCGGCCACCGCGGCCGCCGTCGTTGACCAGTTCCGGGAAGGCGTTGGAAATGCCGCCGGCACCGACGTCGTGGATGAAGGCGATCGGGTTGGCGTCGCCCAGCTGCCAGCAGCGGTCGATGACTTCCTGGCAACGGCGTTCCATTTCAGGGTTTTCGCGCTGTACCGAGGCGAAGTCCAGGTCGGCCGAGCTGGCACCGGTGGCCACCGACGATGCGGCGCCGCCGCCCAGGCCAATGAGCATGGCCGGGCCGCCGAGCACGATCAGCTTGGCGCCGACGGTGATCTCGCCCTTCTGCACGTGGTCTTCACGGATGTTGCCCATGCCGCCTGCGAGCATGATCGGCTTGTGGTAGCCGCGCACTTCTTCACCGTGCGGGGTGTCGATGGCTTGCTCGAAGGTACGGAAGTAGCCGGTCAGGGCCGGGCGGCCGAATTCGTTGTTGAACGCAGCGCCGCCCAGTGGGCCTTCGATCATGATGTCGAGGGCATCGACGATGCGCTCAGGCTTGCCGTAGGCCTGTTCCCACGGCTGTTCGAAGCCCGGAATGCGCAGGTTGGACACGGTGAAGCCGGTCAGGCCGGCCTTGGGCTTGGCGCCACGGCCGGTCGCGCCTTCGTCGCGGATTTCGCCGCCGGAGCCGGTGGAGGCGCCGGAGAACGGGGCGATGGCGGTCGGGTGGTTGTGCGTCTCGACCTTCATCAGGATGTGCACCGGCTCCTGCACCGCGCCGTACTGGCGGGTTTCAGGGTTCGGGAAGAAGCGCCCGGCAACGTTGCCGACGATGACCGAGGCGTTGTCCTTGTAGGCCGACAGCACGCCTTCGTTGTGCATCTGGTAGGTGTTCTTGATCATGCCGAACAGGCTCTTTTCCTGAGCCTGGCCGTCGATGTCCCAACTGGCGTTGAAGATCTTGTGGCGGCAGTGCTCGGAGTTGGCCTGGGCGAACATCATCAGTTCGATGTCGTTCGGGTTGCGCTTGAGGCCCTGGAAGGCGTTGACCAGGTAGTCGATCTCGTCTTCGGCCAGGGCCAGGCCCAGGTCGAGGTTGGCCTGGGCCAGGGCGGCGCGGCCACCGGAGAGGATATCCACCGAGGTCATCGGCTTGGGCTGGGCGTGGCTGAACAGGTCCGACGCCTGCTCCAGCTGGGCCAGCACGCGCTGGGTCATGCGGTCGTGCAGTTCGGCGGCGATGAGTTGCGCATCGGCGTCGCTGAGGTTGCCGGCAACGTAGTAGGCGATGCCGCGCTCCAGGCGCTGGATCGACTGCAGGCCGCAGTTGTGGGCGATGTCGCTGGCCTTGCTGGCCCATGGCGAGATGGTGCCCAGGCGCGGCACGACCAGGAACAGGCGGCCGGTCGGCTCCTGTACCGGCACGCTCGGGCCGTATTTGAGCAGACGGCCCAGCACCTGCTGCTGGTCGGCGGTCAGCTCGCCGTCAACGTCGGCGAAGTGGGCGAATTCGGCATACAAACCAGTAACAGCGGGGACTTTCTGGCTCAGTTGCTCGAGTAATTTACCGTGGCGAAAGGCAGAAAGGGCAGGAGCGCCGCGCAGGATCAACATCGTCGGGACAGCCTCAGGAAGGGGTGTGCTTAGAGGCCGTGCATTCTAGCCTAATTCGATGGCTTGCGGCACCCGCTCTACGCCGTGGCTGCCGGGCGGTGGAACCGGACTTCGGGGTCAAATTTCAGAGGGGGTTTGCCTTGGGTGATTCTGCGCCTGGGAGATCGAGCGCCGCCCCTCCAATGGCAGGCCCAACCACACAACGCGCTACCAGACAAGCTAACCGTTGTCGAGATATGGTTGGGCCGGTCCTTTGCGTATACTGCAACCTATGTTCGCCCACACTGCTTTGCGCCAGCGTTGCGCCAAATGGCTGATTGCAACCGGACTCTTTCTACTGCTCGGTGCCTGCGTTGAAAAACCCAGCACCCTCGAGCGCGTGAAGGAGGACGGCGTGCTGCGCGTGATAACCCGCAACAGCCCGGCCACCTACTTCCAGGACCGCAACGGCGAAACCGGCTTCGAATACGAGCTGGTCAAGCACTTTGCCGATGACCTGGGCGTGAAGCTGCAGATCGAAACCGCCGACAACCTCGATGAACTCTATGGCGCCCTGGGCAAGCCCTCAGGCCCTGTGCTGGCGGCAGCCGGCCTGGTCAGCAGCGAACGGCGCCAGGCCCAGGTCAAGTACTCGCACCCCTACCTGGAAGTGACGCCGCAGGTCATCTACCGCAACGGCCGCCCTCGCCCCACCGACGCCAAGGGTTTGGTCGGCAAGAAGATCATGGTGCTCAAGGGCAGCAGCCACGCCGACCAATTGGCCGAGCTGAAGAAGCAGTACCCAGGCCTGCAGTACGAAGAGTCCGACGCCGTCGAGGTGGTCGACCTGCTGCGCATGGTCGACGAAGGGCAGATCGACCTGACCTTGGTCGACTCCAACGAACTGGCAATGAACCAGGTGTACTTCCCCAACGTGCGGGTGGCCTTCGACCTGGGCGACACCCGCGACCAGCGCTGGGCGGTGGCCGCCGGTGAAGACAACAGCCTGCTCAACGAAATCAACGAATACCTCGACAAGGCCCAGAAGAACGGCACCCTGCAGCGCCTGAAAGACCGCTACTACGGCCATGTCGACGTGCTCGGCTATGTGGGTGCCTACACCTTCGCCCAGCACCTGCAGCAGCGCCTGCCCAAGTACGAGAAGCACTTCAAGAGCTACGCCAAGGTCGAGCAGGTCGATTGGCGCCTGCTGGCAGCGATCGGCTACCAGGAGTCGATGTGGCAGCCTGAGGTCACCTCCAAGACCGGCGTGCGCGGCCTGATGATGCTGACCCAGCGCACCGCCCAGGCCATGGGCGTGTCCAACCGCCTGGACCCCAAGCAGAGTATCCAGGGCGGCGCCAAGTACTTCATGAAGATCAAGGAAGAGCTCGACGACAGCATCAAGGAGCCGGACCGCACCTGGTTCGCCCTGGCCGCCTACAACGTCGGCACCGGCCACCTGGACGACGCCCGCACCCTGGCCAAGCGCGAGAAGCTGAACCCGAACAAGTGGCTGGACGTGAAGAAAATGCTGCCGCGCCTTTCGCAGAAGCAGTGGTACCGGCAGACCAAGTACGGCTATGCCCGTGGCGGTGAGCCGGTGCACTTCGTGGCCAACATCCGGCGCTACTACGACATTCTCACCTGGGTGACCCAGCCACAGCTCGAAGGCCAGGTGGCCGAGGGTGCTCTGCATGTGCCAGGGGTGAACAAGGACAAACCTGCGGACCAGTCGCCGCCGATGTAAAACCGATCTCACCCGTTGACGGTGGCCCTGGTAGGAGCGAGCGCAGCTCGCGATGGGCTGCAAAGCAGCCCCGGCATTCGTGCCGCGGAGCTGCAAAACCGGGGCCGCTGCGCGCCCCATCGCGAGCTACGCTCGCTCCTACCCGGTCAGCGCAGGCTTTCAGGGCAGGTCATGCCTTGGCGCGACGCGCCTTGAAGAACTCACTCAGGATCTGCCCACACTCCTCGGCCAGCACCCCGCCCTCCACCATCACCCGATGGTTGAGAAAGCCCTGCGCGAAGAACTGCCCCTGGCTCTGCACGATGCCCGCCTTGGGCTCCAGCGCGCCGAACACCACCCGCGCCACCCGCGAATGCACGATCAGCCCCGCACACATGCTGCAGGGCTCCAAAGTCACGTACAGGGTGCTGCCTGGCAGCCGGTAGTTGCTGGCCGCCTGGGCCGCCGCACGAATGGCCACCATCTCGGCATGGGCGCTGGGGTCGCTGTCGATGATCGGCCGGTTGAAGCCCTGGCCGAGCACCTGGCCATGCTGCACCAGCACCGCACCCACCGGCACCTCGCCCATGGCCGCACCCTCGGCGGCCAGGGCCAGGGCCAGGCGCATGAATTCCTGATCGCGGCTGCGATCGATGATCTGCGGGCGCATCACACCACCGCGATCGCGGCCATCAGGCCGGTTTCCATGTGGTCGATCACGTGGCAATGGAACATCCAGGTGCCGGGGTTATCGGCCACCAGGGCCACCTGGGCACGTTCGTTCTTGCCCAGCAGGTAGGTGTCGGTGAAGTAAGGCTCGGGGATCTGGCGGCGATTGGAACCGATCACCTTGAAACTCATGCCATGCAGGTGAATCGGGTGCTGATACTGGGTCATGTTCTTCAGCTCGAAGATGTAGCTCTTGCCCTTCTTCAGCGTGGCGATTGGCCGGTCGGCGCAGGTCTTGTCGGTGATGTCCCAGGCCTGGCCGTTGATCTGCCACATACTCGACGGCTTGTCCGGGTTGGCGTCGACCGAAACGCTGGCCGCCCATTCGAAATTGAAGTTGAGCTTTTCGGCATTCTCCAGGTCCGGCTCGGCAATCGGGTTCGCCGGCAAGGCCTTGGGCCAATCGCCCGGCGCCGCGTTGCTGGCCACTGAACGCAGGGTGCCCAGGCGCACGAAACCGTCGCGCAGGGAAACTTCCTCGCCCACCTCGGGAATGCGGATGGCCAGGCAGATGCGCATGCCGGGGCCGAGCCAGTATTCGTCGTCCAGTGCCCGAGGGGTCACCGGGTTGCCGTCCAGGGCATAGATCTTCGCCTCGCAGTTGCCCTTGAGGTTGAGGCGGTAGGTCCAGGTGTTGTCCAGGTTCAGCAGGCGCACCCGCACCACCTGGCCAGCCGGCAGTTCCGTGACCGAGTCAGCCTGGCCATTGATGGTAATCAACCGTCCCGCGGTGCCGTTGCGCGCTGCCTCGCGCGGGATACTGAAGGGCAGCCAGGCGCCCTGCTCGTCCACGTGCCAGTTCTTCAGGCTCAGCGTGCGCTCATGTTGGAAGCCGGTCGGCTCGCGCTCCTCGACGATCAACGGGCCGACCAGGCCACGCCCCAGTTCCTCGGAACTGTCGACGTGGGGGTGGTACCAGTAGCTGCCGGCGTCCGGCACGCGGAACTTGTAGTCGAAGTACTCACCCGGCTTGACCGGCAACTGCGAGACGTAGGGCACGCCGTCCATTTCCAGCGGCAGGCGAATGCCGTGCCAGTGGATGGTGGTTTCCACCGGCAGGTGGTTGATGAAGCGCACCCGCAGCCAGGTGCCCTGGCGTACCCGCAACTCAGTGCCAGGCGCCGACGGGCCGAAGGCCCAGGCCTCGGTCTTGAAGCCCGGCACCAGCTCGACGTCCAGGGGGGCGGCGATCAGCTCGTAGTCGTGCCCGGCGTTGTCGTCCTCGACCTTGCCCAGCCAGTAACGGGCCGCGCCACCGGCGCCCAGGCCAACCACAACCAGGCCGGTGAGGCCCTTGAGCATTTGTCGACGGGAGAAGGACATCGGTGCGGGTACCTCGTGAGCGGTGCAATCAAGCTGCCAGCAGGGCTGGCGGTGAAGGGCGAATACGATACACCTGCAAATGGGAAATATTAAGTGAAGTATTGTTTCTCCCGCGCTGACGGCAGATACAACAAGGGCGCCTTGCGGCGCCCTTGTGGCTCAACTCATTCCCACTCGATAGTGGCCGGCGGCTTGCTCGACACGTCGTAGGTCACCCGCGAGATGCCTTCGATCTCGTTGATGATACGGCCGCTGACGGTTTCCAGCAGTTCGTACGGCAGGTGCGCCCAGCGTGCGGTCATGAAGTCCACAGTTTCGACGGCGCGCAGTGCCACTACCCAGGCGTAGCGACGGCCGTCGCCAACGACGCCAACCGACTTCACCGGCTGGAACACCACGAATGCCTGGCTGGTCTTGTGGTACCAGTCGGCCTTGCGCAGCTCCTCGATGAAGATATGGTCGGCGCGGCGCAGGATGTCGGCGTATTCCTTCTTCACTTCACCCAGGATACGCACGCCCAGGCCCGGGCCCGGGAACGGGTGGCGGTAGACCATGTCGTACGGCAGGCCCAGCTCCAGACCGATCTTGCGTACTTCGTCCTTGAACAGCTCGCGCAGCGGCTCGACCAGCTTGAGGTTCATTTCCTCAGGCAGGCCACCGACGTTGTGGTGCGACTTGATCACGTGGGCCTTGCCGCTCTTGGCGCCAGCGGACTCGATCACGTCCGGGTAGATGGTGCCCTGGGCGAGGAACTGGATGTTCTCCAGCTTGCTGGCTTCGGCATCGAAGATGTCGATGAAGGTGCGGCCGATGATCTTGCGCTTCTTCTCCGGGTCCGCTTCGCCTTCCAGGTTGTCGAGGAACTGCTTTTCAGCGTCGGCGCGGATCACCTTGACGCCCATGTTCTCCTTGAACATGGCCATCACCTGGTCACCTTCGTGCAGGCGCAGCAGGCCGTTGTCGACGAATACGCAGGTCAGCTGGTCGCCAATGGCGCGGTGCAGCAGGGCAGCAACCACCGAGCTGTCGACGCCGCCGGACAGGCCCAGCAGGACGTTGGCCGAGCCGACTTGCTCACGCACCTGGGCGATGGCGTCTTCGACGATGTTGGACGGGGTCCACAGGGCTTCGCAGCCGCAGATGTCCTGCACGAAGCGCGACAGAATGCGACCGCCTTGCTTGGTGTGGGTCACTTCCGGGTGGAACTGCACGCCGTAGTAGCCGCGGCTGTCGTCGAACATGCCGGCGATCGGGCAGCTCGGGGTGCTGGCCAGCACGTGGAAGTTGCCTGGCATCTGGGTGACCTTGTCGCCGTGGCTCATCCACACGTCCAGGCCCAGTACGCCGTCATCGTCGACGTGGTCTTCGATGCCGTCGAGCAGGCGGCTCTTGCCGACCACGTCGACACGGGCGTAGCCGAACTCACGCAGCTCGGAACCTTCGACCTTGCCGCCCATCTGCTCAGCCATGGTCTGCATGCCGTAGCAGATGCCCAGTACCGGCACGTTCAGGTCGAATACGGCCTGTGGGGCACGCGGGCTGTTGGCTTCGTGGACCGACTCGGGGCCGCCGGCGAGGATGATGCCGCGCGGGTTGAATTCGCGGATCGCTTCATCGTCCATGTCGAATGGGTGCAGCTCGCAGTACACGCCGATTTCGCGCACGCGGCGGGCGATCAGCTGGGTGTACTGGGAACCGAAATCGAGGATCAGGATGCGGTGAGCGTGAATGTCGAGGGCCATGACTCAATCTCGTCAGTGGAAATCGGAAACGACGCGGGGCTGTCGTGACAGCCCCGCTTTGTGTTGTAACTGGAAGCCTTAGCCTACGCGGTAGTTAGGGGCTTCTTTGGTGATCTGCACGTCATGCACGTGGGACTCGGCCATGCCGGCACCGGTGATGCGTACGAACTCAGGCTTGGTGCGCATTTCTTCGATGGTGGCGCTGCCGGTGTAGCCCATGGACGAACGCAGGCCGCCCATCAGCTGGTGGATGATCGCGGCCAGGGCGCCCTTGTAGGGAACGCGGCCTTCGATACCTTCCGGCACCAGCTTCTCGGCACCGGCCGAGGAGTCCTGGAAGTAACGGTCGGAGGAGCCTTGCGCCTGAGCCATGGCACCCAGCGAACCCATGCCACGGTAGGCCTTGTAGGAACGGCCCTGGAACAGCTCGACTTCGCCCGGCGCTTCTTCGGTACCGGCGAACATCGAACCCATCATCACGCAGGAAGCACCGGCGACGATGGCCTTGGACAGGTCACCCGAGAAACGGATGCCGCCGTCGGCGATCAGTGGCACGCCCGTGCCTTCCAGGGCAGCGGCAACGTTGGCGATGGCGCTGATTTGCGGCACGCCGACACCGGCGACGATGCGGGTGGTGCAGATCGAGCCTGGGCCGATACCGACCTTGACCGCGTCGGCGCCGGCTTCAGCCAGGGCCTTGGCGGCGGCGCCGGTGGCGATGTTGCCGCCGATCACCTGCACCTGCGGGTAGTTTTCCTTGACCCAGCGAACGCGGTCGATCACACCTTTGGAGTGACCGTGGGCGGTGTCGACCACCACCACGTCAACGCCGGCGGCAACCAGGGCGGCAACGCGCTCGCCGGTGTCCTTGCCGGTGCCGACCGCTGCGCCAACGCGCAGGCGACCCTGGTCGTCCTTGCTGGCCAGCGGGTAGGCCTTGGCCTTCTCGATGTCCTTGACGGTCATCATGCCCTTGAGGGCGAAGTTGCCGTCGACGATCAGGACTTTTTCCAGGCGGTGCTTGTGCAGCAGCTCGCGGACTTCGTTCTTGTCGGCGCCTTCGCGGACCGTGACCAGGCGCTCTTTGGGCGTCATCACGTCGCGGACCTTGGCGTCCAGGCGGGTTTCGAAGCGCACGTCACGGGAAGTGACGATACCGACCAGGTCACCGTTGGCCAGAACCGGAACACCCGAGATGTTGTTCAGGCGGGTCAGTTCGAACAGGTCGCGCACGGTGGCGTCGGCCTCGATGGTGATCGGGTCCTTGACCACGCCAGCCTCGAACTTCTTGACCTTGCGCACTTCGCCGGCCTGCTGTTCGATGGTCATGTTCTTGTGGATGATGCCGATACCGCCTTCCTGGGCCATGGCAATGGCCAGGCGCGCTTCGGTCACGGTATCCATGGCGGCTGAAACCAGCGGAATGTTCAGCTCGATGCCACGGGTCAAACGGGTCTTGAGACTGACTTCATTGGGCAGTACCTCGGAGTAGCCAGGTACAAGGAGGATATCGTCGAAGGTCAGGGCTTCTTGGCTGATACGCAGCATCGCGGGGGCTCCCGGGCGGGAAAAATGGAAGCGCGCCATTATACTCATCCACGGCGCGCCGCTCAATGCAAAATAAGGGCCTTCGGTCAGCGTGATGGCAGTTTTACCTGCACCACCGCCACGGGCTGGTCGAGCCAGTCGGCGAAGCTGTCGAGAAAGGCCTGGGTGAACCCGGCCTCGCCCCAGTTGTTGAAGATGAACCCGAGGTTGGAAAAGGCACATGGCTGCAGGAAAATGAAGCCGTTGATGTCGTCTTCATGGCCGCACAGCGGGCAGGTGAAGTTGTCGCTCACCGCCGGCATCCATTCTTCCAGGCTCTCGAACAGCGGCTCACCGACCTCGCGGCGGCACTCCGGGCAACCGGCTTCTTCGAGAAAGCCTTCGGTCGGGGTATAGATGCAGCGCTTGAGCATGACCTCCAGGCCATTGACCTGTTCGCCCAAGGGCAGTTTCTCGGGGTGCAGGGCGACCTTGCGCGCACCCTCGGCCAGCGCATGGCCCATGCGGTTGCCGGTACGCCCGCAGGTGCTCAGCGCCTCCTCGACGATTTTCTCGCGCACCAGCCAGCGCAGGATGGCCCGTGCGCGGGCTTCGTGCACCGGCACGGTAGACAGTTTGGGAACGATGATGCTCTGGGTGTTCATGAACGGGGCAAGCCTGAAAACTGCGGTAATGGGGCAATTCTACCGCCTGCTCAGGCGCTCAGGTAGCGACCGATCAGTGCCAGGCCGCTGGCCAGCACCAGCCAGGTGACCAGGCGCACGAAAGCCTCGCGGGAAAGCCTCAGGGTCAGCCGGCGGCCGAGCCAGAGGCCGAGGAACATCACCGGCAGCAGGCAGGCGGCCAGCAGCAGCAAGCTGGTATCGGCATAGACACCGGCGACCAGGAACAGCGACAGGCGCACGATGGTGCTGCAACTGATCAAGGCGCTCTGGGTGGCGCGCACCTGCTCTTTCACTTCCAGGCGTGCGCTGAGGTAGATCGCATAGAGGAAGCCACCACTGCCGAACAGTGCACCGAACAGCCCGCCCACCGTGCCCATCGGGACCGCCCAGAGGCCGGAAAGCTTTGCCGGCCGAACCTTTACCGCCAAGCCGTAGATGGCGTAGGCCGTGACGAACAGGCCCATCAGCAGCAACAGCAGGTCGGACTTCAAATGCAGCAGGAACACCACGCCCAGGGTGCAGCCCACGGCCATGCATGGCAGCAGCCGCAACAGCTCGCCGCGCACCACGTCGCGGCGCGACGGCAGCAGGTTGCCGAAGGCGGCAACGAAATCCAGCAGCACCAGCAGCGGGATGATGCGTGACAGGGGCATGAAATGGATCAGCACCGGGCCGGCCACCAGCGCCGTGCCGAAGCCGGCGATGCCGAAGACGATGTAGGCGGCGGCGATGGCCAGGAGGATGGGGAGCCATTCGTAGGGTGTGAGGGAGAGTTGGGTGAGCATCGTGCTGGGGTCCTGGTTGTCCTTGGGGTGTTCGTTGGGGGGTGTGGCTGGCAGGTGCATGCCTTGGGTTTTGTGGCGCCTTTGAGATCGAGCGCCGCCCGCGCGGCGCATCGCAGGCAAGCCTGCTCCTACATCTGTTTCGGGCCAGTGTTCATGTGGCCACCGCGCGCGGCCCTTTGTAGGAGCAGGCTTGCCTGCGATGCGCCG
>NZ_VWXJ01000036.1:0-25695 GCF_011752535.1 Pantoea sp. Tr-811 | reverse complement strand
TGTAGGTGCGGCGCTGAGGGTGCATGGAAAATCCGCTTGATGGGCCAGAAATGGTGTCCACTTAAATTAGGTGGACACCATGGCCTTCGGCGGTTGCGTCAGGAAGATGTGTTGGCCGGACGGATACCGAACATCGGCCAAAAGACACCTCGTTTTAAAGGGGTACATTATTTCCCATTAATCTCAGCTGCAATGGGGTCTTGAGAGCTGTTTTCCCACCAAGCGGTGAACGACTGTTGCCGACCATCCAAAAAGACCAATCGGCCAATTTGTGGAGTCCAAAGGGCGTAGGCATGACCTCGGCTCGCGGCGGTGATACGTTTGAAAGGATCATCCCAGTCATGAGGCGACAGAGAGAACTTCCCCACATGCGTCGGCATCAGCACTTTCGTGTTGAGGTCCTCTGCAGCTTGAGCAGCTTGCTCGGGGTTCATGTGAACGTTAGCCCAGCGCGGGTCGTACTGGCCCATGTCCAGTGCCACCCAGTCGAACGGGCCAAAACGCTTACCAATTTCACTGAAATGACTGGAGTACCCCGTATCGCCACTGAAAAAAACCGGCGACTAGACGAGGTGACTACGAAGCTAACCCAAAGTGATTTATCTCGATTAAAAGTACGACCGGAAAAATGGCGCGCAGGTGTCACGTCAATTTGCAGAGTCGGCGAAACGTCTACATTTTCGTTCCAATCTGCTTCAGTCACAATGCTCGGGTCATAGCCCCAAGCCTGAAAATGTGCGCCAACGCCCAGACCTACCACTACTTTACGGACCTTGCTCTGAAGCGCCTTGATTGAGGGGTAGTCCAGGTGATCGTAGTGGTCATGACTGATCAGCAACACGTCGATAGAGGGCATGTCTTCCGCAGAGTAGATAGACGTCCCGGCAAACGCAGTATTTGCCATGGGGACAGGCGCTGCGTTCTCGCTGAAAACGGGATCAATCAGAATACGCTGACCATCTAGCTGTGCGAAATATGAGGAATGCCCCAGCCACACCACAACGTCATCACTGGGGTTAAGCGCTTTCAAATCCGTCTTGATCGCCGGGATATTACCGACCGGTCGAGGCTGGCCCTTCTCACCAAAAATCGTCTGCGCCCACATGGATATCTCAGACTGATCGGTGGTTTTAAGGGGAGTAGGTACTTGGTTTTGGAACTGCCCGTTCGAATAGTTCAGTGAGTTTTCAATCCGTGCGAGACGCTCGCCATCGGGGAGCTTCCCGAACAGAGGATGTCGCATGTAAGTGATGA
This sequence comes from Pantoea sp. Tr-811, assembly GCF_011752535.1. Classification (NCBI taxonomy): domain Bacteria; kingdom Pseudomonadati; phylum Pseudomonadota; class Gammaproteobacteria; order Enterobacterales; family Erwiniaceae; genus Pantoea; species Pantoea sp. Tr-811. The sequence continues at coordinate 24,441 of NZ_VWXJ01000036.1, read as the reverse complement.
CACTCACCACCATCAGAACGCCTATGACGGCTAAGCCGGCAAGAATACGAAGAGTTATTCCTTTCATCGTGAAAATACCAACACAAGTGGGTGGATAAGCTCATTGCTCTGCCGTACACGTGATATCGATAAACACGACAGACTGGCCGTATGAAAACCGTACCTGGCTCTCATCGATAAGCAGCAGGTTTGTCGCCATCAGTGTTTGGTTGGCTTACACCGAGATTTTGATCCGCGAACTGAGCTGGATGTGCCACGATGTCTGCGACTAGTCGAGCAAGGCTTGCCCGTGATGTTTCCGTTCCCTTAAATGTTTCGCCCTTACGCGTCAGCTCGTAAACCTCAGTTGGCTTGTTGGTGAGCCATACAGGTCGCAGGACGGTATAAGTCAGGCCTGAGCGTTCGGTTTCCTGAGCTACCTGCAGGTTGATGTCGCGGTCGTCACCAACTCGGCGTTTATCCCAGCTGTTGAAGGGCTCTGGAAGTTCATCGTAGATTCCGCCGGCGCTAGTCACAATGATGTGCTGGGCACCTACTGACTTCATAGCCTGCAGAATGTTGGCCGTTTTGAGAGCGAGGTCGCTGCCGCCCATGGTGCTGATAACGATTTCTTGCCCACGGATAGCACGGGTCAAATCTGACACGTTCGAGGCATCACCCTCGAGTACCGCAACACGATCGCTTTGCATCTCTTGCATCCGACTTGCGCGGCGCAGGAACAAGGTCAGCTTCACATCCTTCTGCGCCAGTAGCCGTGGGATGATTTCTTGCGCCGTATGGCCATTGGCACCGATCAGAATGACGTTTTTCATGCTCGAGACATCCTGGTGAGAGTCTAGGTTATGGCTTCGCTCTGGCGAGCCGGTTTCTGCATAAGAGAACGTCGTCCCAAGAGCAAGGATCGACGCCGCAAAGAATGTGAGGAACGAGCTAGTTCTCATATATGGGCCTCATGCCGAGCGTATAGTTTGTGACCGTGAAGTGAGCAACGTCAGGAATGCAGCGACCAGAAGTACAGTTGCGCTCGCAATAAACGTGCTTCGATACCCACTGTGGTCGAACAGCAGCCCCCCCACCGTTGAGCCCAACGCTATGCAAAGCTGCACCACGGCAACCATCAAACCTCCGCCGGCTTCTGCGTTATTTGGCATCGCTTCGGCAACCCAACTCCACCATCCAACTGGGGCCGCGGTGGCCATAAGTCCCCACAGCCCCAAGAGCACGGCAACCGGAAAGACCCAGGCGCCCAGAGGAATCAGCGCGAGGGCGATCACGGCCATCAATACCGAGATAGTGACTAACGTCCGGTATAGGCCTCGTTTGAGAAAACGGCCTATCAGAGCGGTACCGATAAAACCTGCCACTCCGATAACCAGTAAAACAAGTGACAGCGTCCCTATCCCCACATGAGTCACCGTTTCAAGGAACGGCCGCACATAGGTGAATAGAGCGAATTGCCCCATGAAGAACGCGCCGCTGGCAGCCATGCCCAGGGCAATGGGCCGCTTTTTTAGCAAGCCTAAGACATTGTTGGAGGTCGAATTACCTGCGACAACCCTCATCGAGGGCAAGCTGAACCATTGCCAAGCCAGGACCAGGACGGCAACAGGCACCAAGGCTAAAAAAGCGCCTCGCCAACCGACTATGGCGCCGAGATAACTTCCCAGCGGTGCGGCGATGACAGTCGCCAGCGCGTTACCGCTATTAAAGATCGCGAGCGCTTTGGGCACCTGGTCGCTGGGTACTAGCCTTATTGCGGTCGCTGCGGACATCGACCAGAAGCCCCCAATCACCACACCGATGAGCGCACGACCGATCATGTAGGCGGCGTAGTTCGGAGCCAACGCGACAACGGCTCCCGACACCCCCATCAATGCAGTGAAGCCCAGTAGAATCGCTTTACGATCCATGCTGCCGGCGATCCAAGTAATCGACAGGCTCGTCAGAACAGCGAAGGCCCCTGAAATCGCGATACCTTGGCCCGCCATTCCTTCGGTGATATGCAAGTCGGCAGCAATTGGGGTAAGCAGGCTTACCGGCATGAATTCGGAAGCGACGAGCGCAAAAACGCAGAACGTCATCGCGAACACACCACTCCAGTAGGCGTGCGGTTCACCGTCAATTTGTGAAGCTGCAGAGCCATAAGCGGCGCTGCTCGTTTGATTAGTCATGAGTTACTCGCTGTTCGTGCCAACGAACTGACGCGACTGACCTCACCCATCCGAGCAACGGGGCGGTCAGGTCATTGGCGCTAGAGGTGTTTCAGCTCGTCAGAGTCTTACGTTCAAACAAGGTGTTGCTGGAAGAACGCCGTGAGTTTATCGAAGGGTATCTTGTCCATACGGTCGTACAAGTCGACGTGATCAGCGCTGGGGACGATCACTAGCTCCTTTGGGTTCGAGGCCGCTTTGTAGACATCTTCCGAGTAGTAACGCGAATGCGCATTCTCACCCGCGACCAGCAAAATCGGCCGTGGAGAGATCATTTCGATGTTGGCGTACATCGGAAAACCGAAGAACGACACAGGAGTGGTTGCAGTCCACGCCGTCGTCGAATTGACCCCCCTACGATGGAATCCACGAGGAGTACGGTAGTAATCGAAGAAAATCGCCAAGACAGGGTTCGGATTTTTTGGCAGGTTTTCTGGCAACACCCGCTGCCCTTTCACAATGTTGCCATTTTCATCAAAAGGAACTTCGTGGTAGCCCAACCCAGGCTTACCGAGCTCAGCATCAACCCAGCGCTGTTGGCTCAGGTAATCGAGCACCTTGTGCCGCTGCTCGATGGTATAGCTGTCCTTATAACTGCGACTCATGCTGCGAGACATGTCATACATGGACACAGTCGCGACTGCCTTGATTCGGGAGTCGCTGGTGGCGGCAGTGAGGGCCATACCGCTGTAACCACAAATGCCGATAGCACCTATACGATTTCGGTCCACGTAAGGCAGCAGCCCAAGGAAGTCGATGGCTGCGCTGAAGTCCTCGGTGTTGATGTCTGGAGAGGCGATGTTTCGAGTTTCACCACTGCTTTCGCCTGTGAACGAAGGATCGAAGGCGACAGTGACAAAGCCACGCTCTGCCATCACCTGGGCGTAGAGTCCAGAAGCCTGCTCTTTAACAGCCCCGAACGGACCGCTTACTGCCAACGCAGGGAGTTGCTGGCCTGCAGTGTTTTTAGGGCGATAGAGATCGGCAGCCAACGTAATGCCATAGCGATTTTTGAATGTGACTTTCTTATGGTCGACCTTGTCGCTTTTGGGGAAGGTTTTGTCCCACTTGCTGTCGAGCCGCGCCCCGCCCGAGGCAAACGCCCCATCAGGCAGAACAGCCCCAACAGTCAACGCCGCGATGCCAGTACTGGTCATCCTCAACATCGTGCGACGCCCAACGTCAGGCTTGACCGCTTCCGGACGATCTAATGTGGCTTCAGTATGTTCGGTCATTAGGATCTCCATTGATTTCAACGACTCTCGGAATCGGGAGCCAAGAAGCGCACAACGGCGCACAACGCGGCCGCATGCCCGGTACAACCCTGGGCCCATGCTGCCCCTTAGTAACCCGTATGCGATCCGTTGATGATGACTACAATGGTCTACTTCAAGCGGCAGCCTGACTAGCTACTCAATACTTAAATAAGTTATAAGCTCAGCTAATCAATTACTATGAGATACTAGCCCTATGGCTAAACGTAATTTCAATGACCTCCTCTCGTTCGTCACAGTCGCTCGTGAGGGCAGCTTCACACGTGCAGCTGCGATTTTGGGCGTGACCCAATCAGCCCTTAGTCAGACCGTAAGCGGATTAGAGGCGCGGTTGCAGATCCGGCTGCTAACACGAACCACCCGCAGCGTATCCCTAACCGTTGCTGGCGAGCGCTTGCTGAATGCTATAGGACATCGATTCGACGAGATCGAAGCCGAGCTAGATGAGCTCACGGAGATGCGGGACAAGCCTGCGGGCACGATTAGAATCACAAGCGGCGATCACATCCAGAGAACCTACTTACTGCCCAAGCTAGCGCCATTTTTGCTGCAACACCCCGATATAAACATCGAGTTTGACGTGAGTTACGGACTTCGAGATATTGTCGCAGACCGCTTCGATGCGGGCGTCCGTATGGGCGATACGATCGATAAGGACATGATCGCGGTACCCATTGGCCCCCAGCTACGCATGGCAGTCGCAGCATCTCCCGAATATTTTGCTAAACACCCAAAGCCGAAGACCCCGAAAGATCTCATCCAGCACAGATGCATAAACCAGCGGATGCAATCATCTGGCGGACTATACGTCTGGGAATTTCATAAGAAGGGACGCCAAGTGAATGTTCGAGTGGACGGTCAACTGACGTTCAATACCTCGCCTAACATCGTCGATGCGGCGGTAGCAGGCTTAGGCATAGCGTGGCTTCCTGAGGAAGAGTTCGCACCGCACCTTGACGATGGCCGACTAGTCCGGGCTCTCGAGGATTGGTGTGCTCCGTTCCCAGGCTACTACCTCTACTACCCCAGCAGGCGACAACCCTCTCCTGCCTTTACGCTGGTCGTTAACGCTTTACGCTATCAACATTGAGTAACGTTCACACCGACTGTCACTCAAAAGACAGCTAAAATCTGCAGGGCTACTGGGCTATCGTTCACCGCACGAGTCTTCCAAAAGGCTTAGAAGATCGGTTCAATGGCTAGCCCGTTGGCGTTCGATGCCACGGGACAGGCCCAATTTGACTTAGTTCGCCGAAGCAAGCGTATTCGCCAATTGTCGTCAGATGAGCGCCAAGTTGGCGCAGTTTCGCCCTTCAGTTTCATTGCGATACTGCCTGCGTAGGGACTATAGCATTAACCCAACGATCAGAGGTTGTAAGCCCGATCTCGAGAAACAACCCACCATTGCCTACAGGAGGAAGCATTACAGTCCGTGATGCCCCACTATTTTCCCCCTCCGCTCAGGTTGGCAAAATCTCACCTATCTACCGCTGCGGTCCTCAATTTGTAAGCCTCGAAAAACCGTTGAAACCACCTCGGCATGTCCCTACAAGGCCCGCTGGTACCTGAGCTGCACGCGAACATATAGACGACAGATGGCCGATCGTCCTAAACATCATATTTTTTTAGCCGCATGTGATATCACGGACTAAGATCTGCTCATAGAATCCCGTGCCTTCGATCGATTTGGTGATCCGAGATGATGAGTGGAGATATACCGGCGGGTGAGAACACTTATGAGGTCGCCCCCCTCATAAAGCCTGAGCTTCGCGTGGGCTTCGTGCTTCTCAACCAGTTCACACTAGTACCTGTTGCCGGATTAGTCGACTCTCTCCGATTCGCTGCCGACAAGTCGTTTCGAAGCCAACAATTGTTCTGTCAATGGGACTGGATGACCCTCAACGATGAAGCCATTACTGCCAGTTGTGGGATGCCAATTTCACCCACCAAGCCCCTCAACATGTGGGCCCAGTACGATTACATCGTCATCGCCGGGGGGATGCTTGGCGAAACTCGCAATCCCCCTGATTGGCTGCTCGACGCATTGCGCGACTTGAACAAGGCGGGAGTTCCTATCATCGCTCTATGCTCAGCCTCGTTTGTCCTTGGTAAAGCAGGCCTGCTCGATGGGAAACGGTGTGCGCTGCATTTCACCTTACGCGATGAGTTCAAGGAACGCTTCCCGGCCTCCACGGCAGTGATCGACAAAAGCTATGTGGACGACCGCGGAATCATCACATGCCCAGGGGGAACCGCGATTGATCTGGCAGCTAATCTCATACGTCGCCACTGCGGTGAGGTCCGTGCTCAGAAAGGCTTGGAATACCTTCTCGTCGAGGGGCGAGCTGACGAATCATCAACCACCGCATCTGGCGTATGCGTCTACCAGAACGAGCGGGTACAACGAGCGATAGACTTCATGCGCGCACACCTGGAGTCATCGATGACTCTCAAAGCAGTCGCAGAAGCTGTAGGCACGCACCCTCGCCAACTGCACCGAGAGTTTGTCGCCAATACTCAGGAGCCGCCAGCCAACTACTGGCGAAAGCTGCGACTGGAACATGCACGCCGGCTGCTCGTGAACACGAGCCAGAACATCACTACGATCGCCCTCGCCTGTGGCTTCTCAGACGCTTCCCATTTCATCCTGTGGTTCCGCAAAATCTATGGCGAAACCCCGTATAACTTTCGAAAACGTCGTCATGAAGTAGAACGTTTGGACTGGCACGGCGACCCGGTGGGTCTAGATCCTGACCTCTAGTCAACACACAGCCAAATGAAAACGCCACCCTGGTTGGGGTGGCGTTGTGCTCTTCAGATCGGGACGTAAAAACCGTTCTATTTGGCCCAGATATCACCGATGGTGAAGCCCTCTGTGAATGGATCGTCATGATCCAGCACAAAGGTATTCAGCCCATAAATCCAGCTTGTGCCAGTCACTGTCGGCACCACGGCCTTGTGCTGACCGATCGAAGTCTCATCAATCAGTCGGCCCGTGTAGATGTTGCCGATAATTCCCTGGTGACGGAAATCTTTGTTCAGCGGCAGCTCGCCCTTGGCGTGCAGCGTTGCCATTTTGGCGCTCGTGCCAGTACCGCAAGGGCAGCGGTCAAGAGCCCCTGTCCAGGTTGCTGGATCGTCCCAGGAGAACTCACCAGACGCCATGGTGACGACGTTTTTCCAGTCTGCATTCGGATCTTCAGTAGGTCCGGAGAGCTGCGAGATCGTGATACCCACTCCTGGATAATCGGGGTGCGCAACTGGCAGCTGTTCGATAGCCGCCTCACGAATCATCGAGGAAACTCGCGCAATCTCTGCCCCGTGCTCAGGGATCAGTTCCAGGCCCTTGAACTGGCGGACGTCGGCGATCACGTAGAACATCCCGCCCCAACCCACGTCGACCCGAACTTTGCCCAGGTGGGGTACGTCAATTACGGCGTCAAGGTGAGCAGCAAACGCCGGGACGTTCTGGAAGGTAACTCCTTTGACCTTGCCGTTCCTGCACTCTGCTTTGATACGGATAAGCCCGGCAGGCGCTTCAAGCACCAGTTCAGTGAGCGGCTCTTTCATCGGCAGCAAGCCCATTTCAAGCAGCACAGTTACAACAGAAATAGTGTTACCGCCAGACATCACCGGATATTCAATCTGCTCCATGATGATGTAGCCAGCATCAGCCTCAGGGTGGCAAGGCGGGACGATGATGTTGCAGCAATGCGCCGGATAGCCACGAGGCTCGCGCAGCATGAGCTTGCGCAGCTGGTCATCGTTCTCTTCCAGCCATTTCATCTTGGCGTAAACGGTGTCACCTGGAATGTGAGGAACACCGCCAGTGATAACACGCATTGGAGTACCGGCGTGGGTATCGACAGCGTGAATGGTTCGCTTGAATGACATAGTGGCTCCAACCTTTTCTTATTGAGGGACACGATCTAGCTGAGCTTTTACTTGAGGCTCGACAACAGACGCTGGAGGGATCAGATCTGCGTTCGAGAACAGACTGCGTGTGAGGCTATAGGCAGTAATCAGCATGTAGATCGCGATAGGCAAACCAACCACGATGCTTGCTAGCTGAATCGCTGTTAAGCCGCCCGCCACAATCAGGCTGCCCGCAATTGCTCCTTCTAAAACACACCACATGACCCGATTCCATTTCGGTGAATTGATGGCACCGGATGAGTTGAGTGTGGAGATGACTTGCGTGCCTGCGTCAGCAGCTGTGACGAAATGGACGGCGAGCAAGAAGCAAATCGCGAGGCTCAGGATCCCGCCAATCAGCGGGCCATCTAGCCGGCCGAGGAAAGTGAACATCGCAGTGGTGGTTTCTCGGCGAGTTTCTTCAAGAATAGGGCCGCCATTAAAAGGGCCTACTGCGCCTTGCTCTGCAACAGGAAGGCTGGCGTACGCATGACGTGCCTGTTGCTCATCCTTCAGAGCGGTACCACCGAATACAGACATCCAGATCAGGGTTACCAAGGTAGGCACTACCAATGCCCCACCAATCAGTTCACGGACAGTGCGGCCGCGCGAAATACGGGCGATGAACAGCCCTACGAATGGCCCCCAGGTCATCCACCACGGCCAGTAGAACGCCGTCCACGTCTTCTGCCATGGTGTATTAGCCTGGGCATCGGTCCAGAAACTCAGGCCCACGATGTGCTGAAGGTAGTCACCGGTCGTTTCGAACATCAGGTTCATGATGTAGTTGGTCGGCCCCAGCGCCAGAACAATTCCCATCAGAGCAAGCGAGAGCCACATGTTCAGCGTGCACATGCGCTTCATCCCCTTAGAAACGCCAACCAACAGCGATACAGAGGCGACGAGTGTTACGACCACGATGATGCCAAGCTTGAATGAAAGACTGACTGGGAAGCCAAACACGTGGTTCAGGCCCATGTTGATCTGCTCGACCCCCAGCCCCAGTGCCTGGGAGACACCAAAAGCGGTCACCACAGCACCGATGATGTCGACTGTGTGCCCGATAGGGCCATAGATTCGATTGCCAATCAGTGGATAAAGAATCGACCTCAGCGCCAGCGGCAAGCCTTCACGGTAAGCGAAGTAAGCCAATCCAAGGCCGATGATGGTGAAGATTGCCCACGGGTGTAGTCCCCAGTGCAGCATCGTAATGCGCATGGATACAGTGGCGGCTTCGTCGGTGAAGCCCGGCACGAAAGGGTTATTGGCATAGTGAAGTACAGGTTCGGCCACCGACCAGAAGATCAGACCAACACCCATCCCGGCGCTGAAAAGCATGGAGATCCAGGCAGGGAAGCTGAACTCCGGCTTTTCCTCTGGCCGCCCAAGCTTCAAGGAGCCGTATCGGCTGAAGCCGATGACAATCAGCACACCCAACACACCGCTCACGAGTGCGAGATAAAACCATTTGAAGTTATCAAGGATGGCATCCGAAGCGGTTTTGAAAACCCCGGCAGCTTCTACTCCATAGGTGGCGCAGAAGGCGACGAAAGCCATGACGATAGAAAGCGACCACAAGGTCACGGTCGGGTTCAGGCCCTTTAACAGGCCTTGTTTTGCACGCATCGGCTATATCCTTCTTATTTTTGAAGCGCTGGTAAGCCCAGCTCGGCGTATTCGATGACAGCTATTTACCAATTAAAAAAAGGCCGGTGCTAGGCGCAAGCCATGCACCAGCCAACAACCAGGTAGTTAGCACCTGGAGGACAACGCAGACGTCTCCTAAGGAATTTCATATTGACTGGCGCTCACGCCTTCGTAGCTGGGCGCCGCTTAGAGTTAGAGGTCGACCACCAGATCTGATGTCGGCCGGCTGCAACACAGCAAACGCAGCCCTTTGTCGATCTCCCGCTGGCGGATACCGCCGTTGTGCTTCATCTCGACAGTGCCCTCAAGAATGGCTGTCTTGCAGGTTCCGCATACGCCTTGGCTGCAAGACGAGGGAACCACTGCCCCTGCCTTCTTAGCGGCGCTAAGCACGGTCTGGTCGGGAGTCATGGTGAACTCCTTTCCAGATCGGGCGAGTCGAACGGTGAAAGTGTCTTGTGCAACGCCGGGTGCTGCTGGCTCGGCGAGCGCCTCGACAACCTCCTCGGAATTGATATCAAAGCTTTCTTGGTGATAACGCTTGAGGTCGAACCCGGCAGTACCAAGCAGGTTTCTCACGGCGTCCATGTAGCCCTTAGGCCCACAGGTAAACACCTCCCGATCTTTGAAGTCGGGGATCAACCTTTGCAGTTCTTCGACCGAGAGTCGGCCGACGGACCCCGTCCAATCTGGCTCATCGCCCAACCCTTCGCAGAAGAAAACGGTGCGAAGGCTTGGCATGGAGCACTCAAGTCGCGCCAGCTCATCTCGGAAGATGATGTCTTTCGGCGTACGAGCACTGTGGACAAATACAATATCCAGGTCAGCTTGAAGATCAGCTGCTGCACGGGTCATAGCCATCACTGGCGTCACGCCGGAACCGGCCGAGAGGTACAGCAGTTTCTTCGCCGGCGCCGCGACCGGCGTGAAGATTCCCGCTGGCCCAGATGCCGCAAGAGCGTCTCCGGCACGAAGGTTATCGTGCAACCAATTAGAGACCGCGCCTCCCGGTACACGCTTCACCGTGATGGAGAACGTGAACGGCCTGGTAGGCGTCGACGACAAGGTGTAGCAGCGAGAGACGCTCTGACCTTCAATCACAGGGGAGATGGTCAGGAATTGCCCCGGCTCATAAGCCAAAGCGTGATAGTCCGGACAATGGAAGATGAAGGTCTTCACGTCGTGCGTTTCGTCCACAACGTTTAGGCATTCAATCCGCTTGCTTTCGCCGCTTGCCCACTGCACACCGAAGGCAGCCCAATGGTCAGTGTCGGCAAAACGCTGATCAGCCCGGAGGCTAGCAATATTCTCGACCATACCCATCACCGTCAAATCCCGTTAGCTGCGAGACGAGTGGAATACCAGCGAGCAAACTGGTCCACGTACGGCTCGGTGAATTCTGAATAAGGACCAGGCACGAAGCCAGGATCTTGGGTACCGCTGTGAGTAATGGCAACCAGGCTTGCATCCTGCTGCGTGGTAGCAATCCACACCTCGGTCAAGCGTTGCAGATCGTAATCGACACCTTCTACGGCATCCTTGTGCACCAGCCACTTGGTTCGCACCATGGTGCGGTCCGGCGACAGAGGGAAAATCCAGCTGATCATCGCGTGATCGCTCATCACGTGAGACCAGGCGTTGTTGCCCCACATGTGCGTATCGCCAAGATCACGACGAGTCAGGTTACCGAGCAGCTTGGTACAGGCCACTTTGGTGTCCAGCGTCTGCGATTCACCACTACCGGCAATGATCATGCGCTGAGTGCGGAATTGAGTAGGCGCATCGTCTGCCAACTGCTCGTATGTTTCATACAGCAGGCCTTCGCTCTCCCAATTAGCTTCGATGCCAGCTTTGCGAACCTGGTAGGCATCGTAGGAGGCGCGCTGCTCTTCGTTCATTTCCTCAAGGCTGACGCCCAGGTCTTCCGACTGGTAGGAGACGATCAGCTCAGGATGAGTACCTTCGCAGTGATAGCACTCGCGGTTGTTCTCCATTACCAGCTTCCAGTTGCCGTTCTCGACATAATCGAGTTCGTAGGCAATCTTGGTGTTGGTAAGGTCGAACGGTTCAAAGCGCGGACGCATGACTTCAGCCATGACGTTGATATCTTCAGGCGGATTGTCGCTCAGACACACAAACACGTGAGTGCCGATGACTTCGCAGTGCACTGGGATCAGGCTGCGACACTCAGGGTCGAATGCCTTACCCATGTGCTTGGCATGTTTGAGGCTGCCATCCAGGTCATAGGTCCACTGGTGGTATGGGCACACCAGCATGCCGACCGTTGATTTACCCGCCTCTTTAAGGCGAGCACCACGGTGACGACATACGTTTCGGAAGGCGCGCACCTGCTCGTCGTCATCCCGTACGACGATGATCGAGGCTTTGCCAATGTCAACGGTGTAGACATCGCCAGGCTCTTCAACATCGGCGGTGACGGCAACAAGAATCCAGTGGTTATGGAAGAAGACGTTGAGGTCGTTTTCAAATACGTCCTGGCGACTGTAGAGTTCGCCAGGCATACCGAAACCAGGCTTGCGCGAATCCAGCAATTCGCGATGCGATTTGATAGGGGAAGTGCTCATTATAATCCTCACGGGCTCTTATTTTTAGTTCGCCAGGAACGACTAAATTATTCGAGCCCAAGAGAGTTACGTCAAAGCACTATTTTTCCAAAATGCATAACCTAAGGTTATTCACGAACCAGTTGATTGGTGACTGGCACTGCTTTGCTCTGCAACCACTGGACAATCGCAGTGACGTTAGGGGTTACCGTGTGACCATTGGGGAGAACAAGATAGTAGGATTCCTTGGGCCGAACGACGAACGGCTCCAACTTTACCAATGCGCCATTGTCTATGTAGTGATCGACCATTCGCCCCCAGCCCAATGCAATGCCATAACCGTTCAAGGCCGCATGAATCACATCGGTATAGAGACTGCTGCGCAAATTGATGTTCAACCGCCCCGAAGGCATCCCCAGCTCTTTAAACCAGCTCGGCCAGGTCACCCACCCTTCTGAGGTCGAGTCAGCGTCCAGCAAGCCCGCCCTAGCAAGCTCTTCAAGGCTAGAAGGCATGGGGTTTCGCGCAAGCCAAGCAGGCGAGCAGACCGGGAACACCTCCTCCTCAAAAAGCAAAATAGACTCACCATCAGGCCAATGGCCGTTGCCGAACCGGATGTCCATATCATAATCAGGAGCACGCAAGCCGCCCGAAAACATCTGAGTAGACAGCCGCAACCTCACATGAGGCAAAGCGTCAACCAGGGTGTTGATGCGCGGCATGATCCGGAACTGTGAAACCGGCGCCGTAGAGGCCAGCACGATCTCTTCCTTCTCGCTCCCTTGGACAACCTGATCGAAGCCACTGGCGATATTTTGCAGGGCATCAGAGATGATCGCAAAAAGCGTTTCCCCCGCCTCGGTCAGGTAGATGCTGCGGTGCATGCGCTGAAACAGCTGCACCCCGACATTGTCCTCCAAGACCTTGATTTGCTTACTGACCGCGGCTTGCGAGACCCCCAACTCCTTGCCGGCCAAGGTGAAGCTGTTCAGGCGCGCGACCGATTCAAATTGCAACAACGCCGTCATGGACGGGATGATGCGCCGATACCCTTTTTGCTTAGCGCCAGGCTCTTGATTGTTCATTGTTGTCTCGACAAGGCATGCCCTAACTCGCCAGACCAGCTCGCACCAAATGATAATGATTCATATTTACTGGCATCGAGCGGATCCATTCCGCTTATGATGAAATCAGTTTTTGGCTGTTCTGGATATAAAAATAACCATCACCAGCGATGAAAAATGTGAATCCTTGAGTCGAGAATTTCACCAACTATAACCCCAAGGTTATTTAGGGATAACCCCAAGTTCTTCAAACTCGCATCGGACATTTCGGACACCACTTGAAGACCTAAACGTTATATTTTTAGACCTCAACGTACAATTCCACTAGCCTTTTGTGGCCTAGAGTAAATTACGTAAAAGGTAAGCCACGTTCACCTCCATCACGAGACGAAGCCCTCTTACTTACCCAGCTACCTAACAATCAAGTGCAGCCATCGCACAACATTGCTTCACTCTGTAATAGCTCCTAAAAATGGAGCAGCCTGCCAGTCGTGTAACCTGTTTCATACCAAGGAGGGTTACGCTTGCTGATGACAAATATAATAAAGAGGGTCGTATGAGTGATAACAACGAAATCCTTTCGGTAAAGCACATCTATAAGGTTTTCGGGCCCGACCCTAAAACCGCGATGGATATGCTCCGCCAAGGTGCAAACAAAGACGAAATCTTCAAGAAAACCGGGCATGTGGTTGGCGTATTTGACGCCACCTTTTCGGTCAAGCGCGGAGAAATTTTCGTAATCATGGGCCTGTCCGGCTCAGGCAAATCCACCATGGTACGGCTCTTCAATCGCTTGATTGAGCCAACCTCTGGCAGCATCCATCTGAATGGACGCGAGATCACTGGCCTCTCAGATAAAGCCCTCCTCGACGTACGTCGCAAAGGGATGGCAATGGTATTCCAGTCGTTTGCCCTGATGCCGCACATGAGCGTGCTGGAAAACACCGCGTTCGGCCTTGAGATCTCAGGCGTGCCGGCTAGCGAGCGCCACGCGCGGGCACGAGAGGCATTGAGCCAGGTCGGGCTCGCTGCCCATGAGAATAGTTATCCTCATCAGCTTTCCGGCGGGATGCAGCAGCGGGTAGGTCTGGCCCGGGCGCTGGCGAACGATCCCGATATCCTGCTGATGGACGAAGCCTTCTCGGCGCTTGACCCGCTGATCCGCAGCGAGATGCAAGGCGAGTTGATCAAGCTGCAAGCCGAGCAACAGCGCACCATCATCTTCATTTCCCATGACATCGAAGAAGCCATCCGGATCGGCCATCGGATCGCGATCATGGAAGGCGGGCGCGTCGTGCAAATTGGTACTCCCCAGGAATTGATTAGCCAGCCCGCCAATGAGTACGTCCGCACCTTCTTCAAGGGGTTCGATAGCTCTCGGATCCTGCGAGCGGGCGATATCGCCAAGCTCGATCCAGAAACCGTGTGCCGAGTAAACGGCAAGGCGCCACAGCTCAACTCGGGCGTGCCTTTTAATTACCTGGTTGATGAACACAACCAGCTTCTGGGCGTAGTCGAGAGTCATAGCGTTATCGAAGATCGCTGCCGAGTGCACGAGCAGCAACCCATCTACACAGATACCCCGCTACACGAAGTGTTGAGCCTTGCAGCTAACCTCCCTTACCCAGTACCCGTCCTCGATCGAAACGGAGCGCTGGCAGGGACTCTGTCCAAGAGCCAATTACTCCAGACTCTGAGTCGTAACTGAGCCCCTGTCAGCATGCGATGCGTGTACTGAAAAACAAAAAAGGTAAGCCGCGATGTCTGAGTTCAGCCTTCTTGATCCGTTTCAATCCGCGACCATCCCCCTGGGTGACTGGGTGCAAAGCACCCTCAACTACATGGTCCACAATTTCCGCGATGTGTTCCGCGCGATCCGCTGGCCCATCGATCAAGTGCTCAACAGCATTGAGTGGACGCTGCAAAGCATCCCGCCAAGCATCGGAATCTTGCTTTCTGCACTACTTGGTTGGCAGCTGGCTGGCAAGCGAATGGCTGCCCTGTGCTTTGTAACCTTGACCTTACTAGGGCTTATCGGCGTGTGGTCTGAATCGATGACTACACTCGCATTAGTCCTGACGTCAGTTTTCTTCTGCGCGGTGATTGGTATCCCACTGGGAATCCTCAGCGCTCGTAGCAATAGAACTGAACGCATCGTTCGGCCTGTTCTGGATGCGATGCAGACATTGCCAGCATTCGTTTACCTGGTTCCAGTGGTGATGCTGTTCGGGATCGGCAACGTACCAGGTGTGCTGGTGACGATCGTGTTTGCCCTCCCCCCGCTCGTACGTCTGACCAACCTAGGTATCCGGCAAGTCGCGGAGGAAAAAATCGAGGCTGCTCGTGCCTTCGGATGCACTCCGTGGCAGATGCTGGTGCGGGTCCAATTGCCGTTGGCGACATCGACCATCATGGCCGGCGTTAACCAGACACTGATGCTTTCACTCTCGATGGTCGTTATTGCCTCAATGATTTCCGTAGGCGGCCTCGGTCAGATGGTTTTGCGAGGGATTGGCCGGCTGGACATGGGTGTAGCTACTGTTGGGGGAATCGGCTTGGTGCTCCTCGCAGTGTTCCTTGATCGCCTGACACAGGCCATGGGTGAACGCAGTAGCAGCGACCCAAGCCGGCGCTGGTATCACACCGGCCCAATCGGCGTGGTTCTGCGAGTTGTTGGCGCAGGCCCGACTCCAACTCCTCGCACGACCGCCTGAAAAATCACAGATTCGATCAGTTGAACCGCAACAACAATCATAAAAAGGTATACGACGATGTCTCAGATCACCCTCCCCCGAGCATTCCTGAAGAGCCTCGCAGTCTGTGCAATCAGCTTCGCTTCGGTCTACGCCAATGCCTCCTATGAAAAACCGGGCGATGGCGTGACCGTCAGGCCATCGTACCCGCTGGCCATGGAAGAGCGCGTACTCGGTGAAGTGGTCATCGCCGGCTTGAAGGAACTGGGCTACGAGGTAAAAACGCCGAACGAAACCGAGATCCCGACCATGCTGTTGTCGGTCAGCTACGGGGACGCAGACTACACGGTAAACCTGTGGGAAAAACTGCACGCGAGCTTCTATAAACGCGCAGGCGGCGACGACACCATGGTGCGCGTGGGCGACATGGTGCCAGGACTGGTGCAGGGCTACATGATCGACAAGAAAACGGCTGAGGCGCACAACATCAAGTACCTCACCGACATGAAAAAGCCGGAAATCGCCAAGCTGTTCGACACCGACAACGATGGCAAGGCTGACCTCACGGGCTGCAACCCAGGCTGGGGGTGTGAGCTAGTCATTGAGCACCACCTCAAAGCCTATGGCCTCAATGGTTCCATCAATCATGTGCGCGGGTCCTACACCGCCCTGATCGCTGACACTATTGCCCGTTTCAATGAAGGTCAGCCTGTTTTCTACTATGCCTGGCTGCCACAGTGGGTAGGTGGAATTCTTGTCGAAGGCCGCGACGTGGTGTGGCTGGAGGTGCCCAACACCGACCTTCCGGATGGCGACAAAAATGCCGCGGATACCACCTACAACGGAAAGAATCTTGGTTTTGCCAAGGACAAGGTTGAGGCGGCCATCAACAAAGATTTCGCAACGAAAAACCCCGCCTTGGTCAAGTTCCTTTCCCAAGTGCAGATCCCTGCTGGTGACGTATCCGCAGAGAATTTCAAGCTGCATGAGGGCGAAGACAAGATTGTAGACATCCAGCGCCACGCCAAGGACTGGATTGCTGCACATCGACAAACCTTTGATGGATGGTTGGAGGCTGCGCGCAAAGGCGCGGCTGTCTCTGATCGCTAACCTGCGTGAGTCAAGGCTTAGATCATTCGTCGGGTGCTCCCTACACAAGGTGTCTGGGGGCGCCTAAGGAATTGTTAGCGGGGGTATCCATAATGAGTTCGCCGTTTTCGATAGCTTCTGATGCACGCCGTATTGATCCTTCCAGACAGCGCGCCGCTCTACTTAAACGTGATGGTTCAGTTGACGATAACGACCGGGTTGAAATCGGCCCCACTCCCCTGGCATTTGCTGAATGGAAAGCTCTGGGACTGCAAACACCCCATCTCCCAACCATGCGCGAATACCGGCTGCGACGCTTGCAAGAAGAGTTGGTAAAGAAGGATCTGGCAGGGATTCTGTTGTTCGACCCGCTCAATATTCGCTACGCCACCGATACGACCAACATGCAGCTGTGGACCACCCATAACCCAGCGCGGGCCTGCTTCGTCAGCGCCAGTGGCCACGTTGTGCTTTGGGACTTCCACGGGTGCGGGCATTTATCTGCACACCTGCCGCTGGTGAGCGAACTGCGCAGTGGTGCATCGTTCTTCTACTTCGAAACCGGTGAACATACCGAACAGCACGCCAAGCGCTTCGCGGCGCAAATTGACGAATTGATGCGTGTCCACGCGGGCAACAACCGTCGATTAGCTGTGGACCGAATCGAGGTTTCTGGCTTGCGGGCATTGGATGCCTTGGGTGTCGAAGTGCACAGCGGACAGGAAGTGACAGAGTTCGCACGGGTGATTAAGGGCCCGGACGAGATCCTGGCCATGCGCTGTGCAGTTGCGTCATGCGAGGCATCGATCGCTGAAATGCGCCTGGTCATGCGCCACGGTGCTACCGAAAATGACGTATGGGCAGCACTTCACGCGGGCAACATTCGCCGTGGTGGCGAATGGATCGAAACCCGCATCCTCAGTTCCGGACCTCGTACCAACCCTTGGTATCAAGAGTCTGGCCCCCGCGTCCTGAGCGATGGAGATCTGCTTTCTTTCGATACCGATCTGATCGGTGTTTACGGCTTCTGCGTAGACATGTCTCGGAGCTGGATTTGCGGTGAACGACAGCCTACTGCGGAGCAAAAACGTCTGTACCGCATTGCGCATGAACACATCACTTTCAACACCCAACTGGTACGTCCGGGCATCAGCTTCGCGGAACTCACCGCTAATGGGCATCGGCTGCCTGAGTCCTGCCGGCAGCAGCGCTACGGCGTCATGTTCCATGGCGTCGGCCTATGCGATGAGTACCCCTGCATCCGCTATCCAGAAGACTTCGAGTCTCATGGGTACGCCGGCGTACTAGAACCCGGCATGGCGCTTTGTGTTGAAGCGTATATCGGTGAGGTTGGTGGGCGTGACGGCATCAAGCTTGAGAATCAGCTCCTCGTTACCGAGACCGGTTGCGAGGTGCTGACTCATTACCCGTTTGAAGACAGCTTCCTGAAGGACTGAATTCAAATGGCTAGACCTTTGACGAAGGAGAAGTAAGTCATGAGTGCAAGCAACAGAGGCGTCGTGTATCTGGGCGCAGGTAAAGTCGAGGTTCAGCACATCGACTATCCGAAAATGCAGGATCCGCGCGGCAAGAAGATCGAGCACGGCGTCATCTTGAAGGTGGTCTCCACCAACATTTGCGGATCTGACCAGCACATGGTTCGTGGTCGTACCACTGCCCAAGTCGGCCTGGTACTCGGCCATGAAATCACCGGCGAAGTTATTGAGCTGGGTCGTGATGTTGAGCGCCTGAAGATCGGCGACCTGGTATCGGTGCCGTTCAACGTCGCGTGCGGGCGTTGCCGTTCATGCAAAGAGATGCACACCGGGGTGTGCCTCACCGTCAACCCGGCCCGCGCCGGTGGCGCCTACGGCTACGTCGACATGGGCGACTGGACCGGTGGCCAGGCCGAATACGTACTGGTGCCTTACGCGGACTTCAACCTGTTGAAGTTGCCGGACCGCGACAAGGCCATGGAGAAGATCCGCGACCTTACATGTCTGTCCGACATCCTGCCGACGGGCTACCACGGCGCCGTTACCGCAGGAGTTGGTCCGGGCAGTACGGTTTACATTGCCGGTGCTGGGCCAGTCGGCCTGGCCGCTGCTGCGTCAGCTCGCCTGTTGGGCGCTGCTTGCGTGATCGTCGGTGACCTGAACCCATTGCGTCTGGCGCATGCTAAAGCTCAGGGCTTTGAGGTGGTTGATCTGTCCAAGGACACTCCGCTGCATGAACAGATCATCGACATTCTTGGTGAGCCGGAAGTGGACTGCGCCGTCGATGCGGTAGGTTTCGAAGCCCGTGGCCACGGCCACGAAGGTGCCAAGCACGAGGCTCCGGCTACCGTACTCAACTCGCTGATGCAGGTGACCCGCGTGGCGGGCAACATCGGTATCCCAGGCTTGTATGTGACCGAAGATCCAGGCGCGGTGGATGCTGCTGCCAAAATCGGCGCCCTGAGCATCCGCTTCGGCCTGGGCTGGGCCAAGTCGCATAGCTTCCACACCGGCCAGACCCCGACCATGAAGTACAACCGCCAACTGATGCAAGCAATCATGTGGGATCGGATCAATATTGCCGAGATCGTAGGCGTTCAAGTCATCAGTCTTGACCAAGCCCCTGAAGGTTACGGCGAGTTCGATGCTGGTGTGCCCAAGAAATTCGTGATCGATCCGCACAAAACGTTTAGCGCAGCGTAACTAATCGTCGGTGTACCACCTGTCTCTCTTTGAGCGCGATGGGTGGTGCACAGCAATACGCTACAGCGATCGTGTGATAAAAGACGTATTGGATGCATGGTCATTCAATCGTTCTCTGAGCACTTCTTTCCTTCTTCTAGATTTTTAGGTGAGAGCCTCTAGGGCTCCTTCACTTATTAACCCGAGCTAAACCGGAAAAGCCGCAATGACCCAAGTTCTAACCGTAGTACGTCAAGCTGAAAACTCTCCCCTGGGTGAGATGGCTCCTGCCAAGCTTCCAATTGGAGATGTAGTCGCTCATGCCGCAACCGGCCAGCATCAAACGGATGAGGCTGTAAACGCCAGCATTGGTGTATGGGAAAGCACTCCAGGTGTATTTCGACGCCACCTGAAGAACCGGGAGTTCAGCCACATCATCAGCGGCTCTTGCACCTTCACCCCCGACGGCGGCGAGCCGGTGGAACTGCGCGCTGGCGATGCCGTTCTGTTCCCAGAGAATTGTGAAGGCGTGTGGAACATCCATGAAGCCCTTCGCAAAACCTACGTCCTGTTCTGAGTTTTGAGGGTAGCCAAATGATTCAACGCATCAACCCCGGAAAACGGGCAAGCCAAATGGTCTTGGTGGACGGCCGTATCGAAACCTCGGGCATCGTGGCCAAAGACCTCGACGGAGATATTTCGGAACAAACTCGTTGCGTTCTAGCTCAACTCGACGACTGGCTGGCCCAGGTTGGCGCGACTAAAGCCGACCTGACCCGCGTTCAGATCTGGCTCGCAGACATGAGCGAGTTTGAAGGTATGAACGAAATATACGATGCCTGGGTGGGAGATCAGCCTCCGGCACGCGCATGTGTAGGAGCGCAGCTAGCGCTCCCCGGTTATCGTATCGAAATTCAGGCATTTGGCTGATCAGCCGAAGTGAACCGATGAATTGACGTCCGTTGAAATCGTGAGGTTTTGACGGACCTAATTTATATGCATAACGCAAAATTCGACGTGTATCAGAAAAGCATTCACTACGATACTTTTTCTAACTCAGCCCTGCTTCTCAAAGATACCGCTCAATAATCTAGCCCTCAAACAACCTCAGGTTATGATTCGGACGGCTCTCGGTTATATATATCAGCCTCAGCGAGAACCGAATAGCACAATTGTTATATTTTAATATCAATTGTCATATCCATTACAGCCGATAGCCAATGCGTCACGCATCATATTTCAAAACAACATGCACTCGAAGGCACGCATATGTACCGTGGATTCTGGTATGCCCAGGCGCTCGACCTGGACAGCGATCTGGCCCCTGCTTTGCAAGATTCGATTCAAGCTGATGTCTGTATCGTCGGCGGAGGCTTCCTAGGCCTGTGGTCATCCATCCGCTTGAAACAGGCGCATCCGGAAAAAACAATCGTAATCGTAGAACGCGATCGTTGTGGTTCGGGCGCCAGTGGACGCAACGGTGGTGTTGCCACAAACTGGTGGGGCAAATACCTGTCGGTTCGCACCATCTGCGGCGATGTCGAAGCGCGACGCATCTGTGAAGCCGCTGAGTCGGCCATCGATGAAATCGGCAGTTTCTGCCAAGAGCACGGTATCGATGCTCAATATCGCAAGGACGGTTGGCTTTGGACTGCCACTAACCAGCGGCAGATGGGGTCCTGGAAGGTACTGACCGATGGCCTTCAGAAGCTCAATGTCAACCCGTTCCAAGAGTTGGATCGTGAGACTATTCGCGGTCGCGTAGGCTCACCACTGGTTCTGGGCGGCATCTATGACCCGAACGCCGCCACTGTACAGCCCGCAATGCTGGCTCGCGGGCTTCGCCGCGTCGCCCTGAAACTCGGCGTTAAAATCTTCGAAAAATCTCCATTTACTCACCTGGAGCGTGGCAAGAACCCAGTGGTTCACACGGCTATGGGACGAGTGAAAGCAAATCATGTAGTCCTCGCACTCAACGCTTGGGGCGCACAGTTCCCAGAACTCCGCCGCATGATCGCGATCATGTCCAGCGACATGGTAGCCACTGCCCCGGTTAAGGCGAAGCTTGACGCCATCGGCTTCAGCGGCGGCGAGTGTATGACCGATTCGCGGACCGTGCTGAACTACTGGCGCAATACACCCGATGGCCGTGTCGTGTTCGGCAAGCCACTCGGCCAGTTCGCCTACGCCGGTCGCATTGGCAACCTCTACGAGAAGCCGTCGCCGGCCGCTGACAAGGTTGCTGCAGAACTGCGCCGCCTCTACCCACAACTGCAAGATGTACCCGTCGTCAGCAGTTGGACCGGGCCAATCGACCGAGCCATGAAAGGCTTGCCGAACTTCGGATATCTCGATCATCACCAGACTGTCAGCTACGGCATTGGCTTCTCGGGCAACGGCGTGGCCACAACAGTGTTCGCAAGCCGCATCATCAAATCGCTGGCCACCCACGCCAATGACGAGTGGGCCAACTGCGGTCTGGTCAACCAGAAGATGAAGCTGCTGCCGCCAGAGCCGTTCCGCTTTTTTGGCGCTCACATGGTGCGTGATGCCCTTGTGCGCAAGGAATCGCTGGAAGATCACGACCAGGACGCCGGCTTCATCACTCGCCAGCTGGTCAGCATGGCTCCCGCCGGCTATGTGCCGGCGCAGAAGAAATAAGGAACAAGATCATGAGCGAACATATCGTCTTCCTCGACGACGACGGCTTGGCGCCCTCCACAACTTTGAAGCGCCCGGACTGTGAACACACCTGGCAGCAGTTTTCTTACACCCATCCTGACCAGGTGCTGGAGCACCTGAAGGATGCCACCGTTGCGCTGACCTGTAGCGTACCGCTGCGTGAAGAGCACCTGCGCCAGCTGCCTAAGCTGAGAATGATCTCTCTAGCACTGACCGGTCGGGACATTGTCGACGTCGAGTACTGCGAGGCTCACGGTATCGAGGTATCGAGCGTACCTGGTTACGCCGCAAATACTGTGGCTGAACATAGCCTGGCTATGATTCTCGAACTGTTCCGTCGACCTGCCGCATTCACTCGACTGATGCGCCAAGTACATGCCGGTGAGAAACCGCACCAAAATATCTACTTCAACCATCGCATCAGAGATGTGCGCGACAAACAACTCGCCATCATCGGAAGCGGCCCAATCGCTATGCGCCTTGCGCACCTTGCGCGCGCGTTCGGCATGCAAGTGCTGTTTGAAGACAGAGGCGGTAAGCGCCCAGGTCCTGATTGCAGGCCTATGGCTGAACTGCTCAAAACCTGTGATGTACTCTCTATCAATTGCCCGCTGACGCCAGAAACCTACAATCTGATCGACTCCCCGCAGTTGGCGTTGATGAAGCAGGATGCAGTCATTGTCAACACGGGCCGTGGTGGAGTAATCAACGAGAACGCACTGATCGAGGCTCTGCAAAACGGCCGCCTGGGCGGCGTGGCCTTGGATGTAGTCGAGGTAGAGCCGCTTCACCCAAGTAATCCGTTGTTCCAGCTCATTGAACGCGATGACTTCCTGCTTAACCCGCACATCGCTTGGAGCAGTGAAGATGCGATGCAGCAGCTGATGGACAGCGCAGTAGACAACATCAGCGACTTCGTCGCTCGCCAAGCCAACGCAAAGAGGATCCGTAGCGCATGACTATCCCAACCAAAAGCAGCTTCGTAAACGGCGCTTTCGTTGCCCTGGATAGTGGCGCTGACATCCTTGAAAACCGTAACCCTTCCAACCCAGCCGAAGTTATTGAACGCTTTGAGCGCGCTGACCAGCAACTCACCGAGCAAGCTATCGCTGCCGCTCGCCGCGCTCAGCCGAACTGGGCGCGAAGCAATCCACAACAGCGTGCAGACGCTTTGGATTTCATTGGTACTGAGATCCTCGCTCGTCGCCAGGAACTCGCCCAGTTGCTGGCTCAGGAAGAAGGCAAGATCGTACGTGAAGCCCTAGGCGAGGTTGACCGAGCTGGACGGTCGTTCAAATTCTACGCCCAGGAAGCCCTGCGCGCCGAAGGTGAAAAGTACCAGTCAGTGCGCCAGGACGTTGGCATCGATGTGTTCACCCAGCCGCTGGGTGTCATTGGCATCATCGCGCCGTGGAACTTCCCGATTGCCATTCCAGCGTGGAAGATCGCGCCCGCGCTGTGCTTCGGCAACTGCGTGGTATTCAAGCCTGCCGAGCTAGTCCCCTCCTCGGCCTGGGCTCTGGCCGAGATCATCTCGCGCTCGGGATTGCCTGCTGGCGTTTTCAACATGCTAATCGGCCCTGGACGTAGCGTAGGCGATACCATTATCCGCTCTCCAGAGGTCGACGGCATCAGCTTCACCGGCTCGGAAAACACCGGTCGCCAGATCGCCAAGCTCGCAGCTGAAGGCATGAAGAAGGTTCAGCTGGAGATGGGTGGCAAGAACCCACTGATCGTGCTGGATGACGCGGATCTCGAACAAGCCGTGGACGTCGCTCTGAATGGTTCGTTCTTCAGTACCGGCCAGCGTTGCACTGCCAGCTCTCGCGTTATCGTTACTGAGGGCATTCATGATGCGTTCGTGGCACGCCTGGCCGAGCGTACCCGTGCTCTGAAAGTAGGGGATGCATTGCAATCCTCCACCGACATCGGTCCAGTCGTGAATGGTCGCCAGTTGGAGCAGAACCTGTCTTACGTAGCCAGCGGCCGTGAGCAGGGCGCAAAGCTGGTCTGTGGTGGCGAACACATCGAGAATGCATCGGGTGCCTATCTCTTCACCCCTGCACTGTTCACCGAAGTGACTCCCGAAATGCGCATTTATCGCGAAGAGATTTTTGGCCCAGTACTGAGTGTGCTGAAGGTCCGCGATTATGAGGAAGCTTTTGCCGCAGCTGAAGATACCCAGTTTGGCCTTTCTGCCGGGATTGTGACCACTTCGCTTCGTTATGCGGAGCACTTCAAGCGTAACAGCTCCGCTGGCATGGTCATGGTTAACCTGCCAACCGCAGGTGTGGATTACCACGTCCCGTTTGGCGGTAATGGCGCTTCGAGCCTCGGCTCCCGTGAGCAAGGTACTCATGCTCGCCAATTCTTCACTCGCGTCAAGACTACGTACCAGCTGGCCTGATAGCCCACCTGTATCCGATGACCACCCACGGGGCCGCTTGCGGTCCCGTGGGTTCTGCTGCGCCTAATACTCTGAATTTGAGGTTACAAGAAAAATGGCCAAGGCCGCCGATGTCGTTGTGCAATGCCTGGAAAACGAAGGTGTCGAGTATGTGTTCGGTATTCCTGGTGAGGAAAACCTCGACCTGCTGGAATCCCTGCGCAAGTCGAAAATCAAGC
>NZ_VWXJ01000035.1:0-29972 GCF_011752535.1 Pantoea sp. Tr-811 | reverse complement strand
GGTGTTCGGCTTCCCGCCGCTGT
Organism: Pantoea sp. Tr-811; assembly: GCF_011752535.1. Classification (NCBI taxonomy): domain Bacteria; kingdom Pseudomonadati; phylum Pseudomonadota; class Gammaproteobacteria; order Enterobacterales; family Erwiniaceae; genus Pantoea; species Pantoea sp. Tr-811. The sequence continues at coordinate 29,949 of NZ_VWXJ01000035.1, read as the reverse complement.
TGGCGGTGGTGATTCCGGCAGGCATTTGCGCCGTGGCCGGTTTGTGGCTGCTACGCCGCGCCGGTTGATGGCCCGCGCCTAGCATCGCGAGCTGCGCTCGCTCCCACCCGCGAAGAGGCCCGCACAGGCAACAAACCCATCAACTGGTAATCAGCCGCTCGCGCAATTGGGCGATCTCGTCGCGCAACTGCGCGGCGGCCTCGAACTCCAGGTCGCGGGCGAACTGCATCATCTTCTCTTCCAGCTGCTTGATGCGCTTGGTGATCTCCCCCGGTGTACGCAATTCGGCCTCGTAACGCGCCGTTTCTTCCGCCGCCTTGGCCATGCCCTTGCGCTTCTTGCTACGCGCCCCCGGCACCGTGGCGCCTTCCAGAATATCGGTGATGTCCTTGACCACACCCTTGGGCACGATGCCGTTGGCCTGGTTGAAGGCGATCTGCTTCTCGCGGCGCCGCTCGGTTTCATCGATGGCGCGCTGCATGGAGCCGGTGATGTTGTCGGCGTACAGGATGGCCCGGCCGTTGAGGTTGCGCGCGGCCCGGCCAATGGTCTGGATCAGCGAGCGCTCGGAACGCAGGAAGCCTTCCTTGTCGGCATCAAGGATCGCCACCAGCGACACCTCGGGCATGTCCAGGCCTTCACGCAAGAGGTTGATGCCCACCAGCACGTCGAAGGTGCCCAGGCGCAGGTCGCGGATGATCTCCACCCGCTCCACCGTGTCGATGTCCGAGTGCAGGTAGCGCACCCGCACGTCGTGGTCGGCCAGGTAATCGGTCAGGTCTTCGGCCATGCGCTTGGTCAGCGTGGTGGCCAGCACCCGCTCGCCCTGGGCTACGCGCTTGTGGATTTCCGACAGCAGGTCGTCGACCTGGGTCAGTGCGGGGCGCACTTCCACCTGCGGGTCGACCAGGCCGGTGGGGCGTACCACCTGCTCCACCACCCTGCCCGCGTGCTCGGCCTCATAGGGCCCAGGCGTTGCGGAAACGAAGATGGTCTGGGGGCTGACCGACTCCCACTCGTCGAAACGCATGGGCCGGTTGTCCAACGCCGAGGGCAGGCGGAAGCCGTACTCCACCAGGGTTTCCTTGCGCGAGCGGTCCCCCTTGTACATGGCCCCCACCTGGGGAACGCTGACGTGGGATTCGTCGATCACCAGCAGCGCATCGGCTGGCAGGTAGTCGTACAAGGTGGGCGGCGGCGCCCCGGCCGGGCGCCCGGACAGGTAGCGTGAGTAGTTCTCGATGCCGTTGCAGTAGCCCAGCTCAAGGATCATCTCCAGGTCGAAGCGGGTGCGCTGCTCCAGGCGCTGGGCCTCGACCAGCTTGTTGGCCTGCTGCAGGTAGTCCAGGCGCTGCTTGAGCTCGACCTTGATGCCCTCAACCGCCTCCAGCAGGGTTTCCCGTGGGGTGACGTAGTGGCTCTTGGGGTAGAACGTGAAGCGCGGCAGCTTGCGAAACACCTCGCCGGTGAGCGGGTCGAAGGCGGCGATGTTCTCTACCTCGTCGTCGAACAGCTCGATGCGGATGGCCTCAAGGTCCGATTCGGCCGGGAAAATGTCGATTACATCGCCACGCACGCGGAAGGTGGCGCGGGCGAAGTCCATTTCATTGCGGGTGTACTGCAGGTCGGCCAGGCGGCGCAGCAGTGCGCGCTGGTCGAGCTTGTCGCCACGGTCGACGTGCAGGACCATCTTCAGGTACGTCTCGGGGCTGCCCAGGCCGTAGATGCACGACACCGTGGTGACGATGATCGCATCGCGCCGTTCCAGCAGCGCCTTGGTCGCCGACAGGCGCATCTGTTCGATATGGTCGTTGATCGAGGCGTCCTTCTCGATGAAGGTGTCCGACGACGGCACATAGGCCTCGGGCTGGTAGTAGTCGTAGTAGGAAACGAAATACTCCACCGCGTTGTTCGGGAAGAACGCCTTGAATTCGCCGTACAGCTGCGCGGCCAGGGTTTTGTTCGGCGCCAGCACCAGGGTGGGCCGTTGCACCTGCTGGATGACGTTGGCGATGCTGAAGGTCTTGCCCGAGCCGGTAACCCCAAGCAGGGTCTGGTGCGCCAGGCCCGCGTCGATCCCCTCGACCATCTGGCGGATGGCCTCGGGCTGGTCGCCGGCCGGCTGGAAACGGGTGACGAGCTGGAACTCGGACATGACGGACCTCGCGGTAACGCAGCAACTGTAAATTTAGCCAGTAGTCTATACCCAAATGCGCCCGCCCGGGGCCGCTTTCAAGGCCAGACTGTGAACGCGCATTACGGTGGACAGGGCAATTCGACCAATGGTCGAAAATAATTTGCGCAAATCGCCGGAAAACCTGCGCCAGGCTGTCGCAGTGACCGGTCGGTATCACTATACTGACTCCCCGTTTGTGCACCGCTTCAGTGCATTCGGCTGGAGCGTGTACGCCCTATCACTCTCCAATCAGAGCCGAAGTAACAATGAGCCTGTTTTCCGCTGTAGAGCTGGCACCCCGCGACCCTATCCTGGGCCTCAACGAAGCATTCAACGCCGACCCACGCACCGACAAGGTCAACCTGGGCGTGGGCGTGTACTGCAATGAGGAAGGCCGCATTCCGCTGCTGCGCGCCGTGATCGAAGCTGAAACCCAGCGTGCCGCCCAGCATGCCTCGCGCGGCTACCTGCCGATCGACGGCATCGCCACCTACGACCAGGCCGTACAAAAACTGCTGTTCGGTGCCGAATCGCCACTGCTGGCCGCTGGCCGCGTGGTCACCGTGCAGGCCGTTGGCGGCACCGGTGCCCTGAAGATTGGCGCAGACTTCCTCAAGCGCATTTCGCCCAATGCCGTGGTGGCCATCAGCGACCCGAGCTGGGAAAACCACCGTGCGCTGTTCGAAAGCGCAGGTTTCCCGGTGCAGAACTACCGCTACTACGATGCGCCAAGCAACGACGTCAACCGTGCCGGCATGCTCGAAGACCTCAACGCCCTGCCGTCCGGCTCGGTGGTGGTGCTGCACGCCTGCTGCCACAACCCTACCGGTGTCGACCTGACCCTGGACGACTGGAAAAACGTGCTGGAAGTGGTCAAGGCCAAGGGCCACGTGCCGTTCCTCGACATGGCCTACCAGGGCTTCGGTGACGGTATCGCCGAAGACGCCTTCGCCGTGCGCCTGTTCGCCGAGTCGGGCCTGGAGTTCTTCGTGTCCAGCTCGTTCTCCAAGTCGTTCTCGCTGTACGGCGAGCGCGTGGGTGCACTGTCGATCGTCACCGCCTCGAAAGACGAAAGCACCCGCGTGCTGTCGCAGGTCAAGCGGGTGATTCGCACCACCTACTCCAACCCGCCAACCCATGGCGCCACCATTGTCGCCACCGTGCTCAACAGCGCCGAGCTGCGCCAGATGTGGGAAACGGAGCTGGCCGAAATGCGCGAGCGCATCCATGGCATGCGCAAGCAGATGGTGTCGCTGCTGGCCGAATACGGCGCCAACCGCGACTTCAGCTTCGTTGGCCGCCAGGTGGGCATGTTCTCGTACTCGGGCCTGACCGTTGAGCAAGTGGCACGCCTGAAGAACGACTTTGGCATCTATGCGCTGGACACTGGCCGCATCGCCGTGGCTGCGCTGAACCAGAGCAACATCCACGTGGTCACCAAGGCCATCGTTGAAGTGCTGTAACTGATTGATTTGTCAGGGGGAGGCTTGACTTCCCCTTGGCAATCGGTAAGATACGCGCAGATTCCGCGATAGCTCAGTCGGTAGAGCAAATGACTGTTAATCATTGGGTCCCTGGTTCGAGTCCAGGTCGCGGAGCCAAATACTGAGAAAGCCCCCGAATGCGCAAGCATCGGGGGCTTTTTCGTTAGGGTTCGATTTATACAATCCCGGTAGGAGCGAGCGCAGCTCGCGATGCGCCGCAAGAAGCGGCGCTCACCCCAAAGGCCGCACCTGCCTCAGGCCGATCGCCCGATCGGGTAAAACTCCCCCTGGCTCCACACCCCAAGCCACTCCTCACCCTCGATCTCACGCGGCACGGCCAATTCCACCATCTGGTAGAACACATTGCGATGGATCAGCGCCTCAAGGTTGCTGCGCATCAGCACATAGGGCGAAGGCTCCTGGGTGACCGGGTCGATCACCACCCGCAACGGGTGCCCGGGCCCCGCCACCGCCTCATCCTCGACATTGCTGGTAAAGCGCAGCACCTGCTGTTCACCGCTGCCCTGCACCTGCAGGGTCACGGCCACGAACGGCGCGTCATCGACGCGAATGCCGACTTTCTCCACCGGGGTTACCAGGAAGTAGTCATCGCCATCGCGGCGAATGATCGAGGAAAACAGCCGCACCATCGGCTTGCGCCCAATGGGCGTGCCCAGGTAGTACCAGGTGCCATCGCGGGCGATGCGCATGTCGATGTCGCCGCAGAAATCCGGGTTCCACAGATGCACCGGCGCTGGCCCCTTGTGGCTGGGGATTTGCGCCAGCAGATCGTTTGCCTTCCCCGAATCACTCATCGCCCTGCCCTCACTCGCTCATGCCCAGAAGGCTACGAGCGTACGCGCACATCGGGGCGCCAAGCAAATCCTGCGGGGTGTTGTCGTGGAACGTCAACAAACCGCCGCGGCTCTTGATGCGCACCGTGTCGATCAGGTAACGGGTGTTGGTTTCGAGCAGCATCATCTGCACCACGCCGGTGTCCCAGCCCAGGCGGTCGACGGCCTGCTCGTCGTACCATTCGTCGCCATTGCCGATGCGGTCGTCAGTGCGGGCGAAGCGGGTATACAGCACGTAGTCGGCGCCCACAGCACGGGCCTGGGTGATGGCCTCTTCAAGCCCCAGCGGGCCCTGGGCACGGCGCACCAGCGGGAAATATTCGATGAAGCTCTTGAAGGCTTCCTCGGCCACCGCGTTCTGCTTGGGCAGCGGCCCCTTGCCCGGCGGCATGAAGGCGCCCTGGCCAATGAAGATGAACGAATCCGGCTGCAGGCGGATCGACAGGGTTCGGCGGGTGTCGCTGTGATCCAGCAGCCCGGCATCGCTCATGTGGTAACGAACGCCCTCGCCCATATCGCTGACATTCATGCAGCCGCCCAGCGCCATCAGCGCCAGCAGCAAGACCAGGCTACGCATCTTTCCTCCAGTGGCCGGTGACGAAAAACCGGCGAATAGCCGGCGGATGCAGCTTTTGCGCCAGCTTCAGCCGCCGATCACCTTCATCACCGTCACACCCCCGGAAAAGGCCAGCTCCTGCTTGTCGGCCAAGGCCTTGACCAGCAACCGCTGCAGCGCCGGCAACGCCTGGTGGCGCGGTTTTTCCAGCAGGTCGCCGACATAGTGGCGGTTGGATGACGACAGGCAGCCATGCAACCAGCCGGTGGACGACAGGCGCAGGCGCGAGCAGGTACGGCAGAACGGCACGCTTTCGTTGGCGATCACGCCGAAGTGGCCCTTGCCGGGGATCCGGTAGCGCAGCGCGGTGGCATCCACCGGCGCGTCAACTTGCTCGAAGGCATGTTCGGCCCCAATCGCATCGAGCAGCGTATCCAGGCCCACGAATTGCTGGAGGAAGGTATTGGCGTCGCGGGCCAGGTGGCCCATGCGCATCAACTCGATGAAGCGCAGCTCGTAGCCCTGCGCCAGGCAGTAGTTAAGCATCGGCAATACCTGGTCGAGGTTCTGCCCGCGCATGGGCACCATGTTGACCTTGATGCGCATGCCCATGGCGCTGGCCTGCTGCATGCCCGCCAACACGCTTGCCAGGTCGCCGCCACGGGCGATACGGCGAAACGCCTCGGGGTCGAGGCTGTCGAGGGAGACGTTCAAGCGCCGAATACCGGCGCCGTGCAGCTGGGGCAGCTTGCGCGCCAGCAGTTGGCCGTTGGTGGTCAGGCTGATCTCGGCCAGGCCGAGCCGGGCCACCGCTGCCAGGAAGGCGTCCAGCCTGGGGCTGAGCAGTGGTTCACCGCCGGTGATACGCAGGCGCTCGATGCCAGCCGCTTCCACCAGGTAGGCCACGCCGCGCGCCAGGGCCTCGCCCGACAGTTCATCCTGCGCCGCCACCAGGCGCTTGCCATTGGGTACGCAGTAGCTGCAGGCATAGTTGCAGGCAGCGGTCAGGCTGACGCGCAGGTTGCGAAAACGCCTGCCTTGACGATCGACGATCATGGGTGACTCCGGCATGGATGAATCGGGGCTGGCAAAACTTGACTCATGGTTCAAGTTTTTGCAAGCCCCGATTGCTCGGCCGGGTCAATGATTGCTGCCAAGCCCCTTCAGGAGGTGGCGTCTGGGTCACGCTTGCGCTTGTTGCCCATGCGCACGCCGATGTCCATGAGGAACTGGAAGAAGCCCTCCTGGTCCTCCAGCACATTGCTCCAGAATGGCGAGTGGTACAGCGCCACGGCGCCATGCACCAAGGCCCAGGCGGCGCAATAGTGGAAGTACGGCGGCACGTCTTCGAGCTTGCCTTCGCTGATACGGCCTTTGATGAGCTGGGTCAGGCGGTCGAAGTTGGAGGCGCGGATGCTGTGCAGTTCCTCGACCATTTCCGGGACCTGGTTGCCCTTGACCACCTTTTCTTCCAGGCGATCGAACAGCCGGTAGCGCTGGGGGTCGCGCATACGGAACTCGAAGTAGGCGCGCGACAGGGCTTCCTTGTCACGGTCGACATCGGCCGAGTGCAGCAGCGCATTCAGGTCGCGCTCGTAGTCGAGCATCAGGCGCAGGTAGATTTCCGCCTTGGACTTGAAGTGCTTGTAGATCGTGCCTTTGCCGATACCCACGGCGTCGGCGATCATCTCGACGGTGACGCTGTCTTCACCCTGTTCGAGGAACAGCTTGAGGGCTGTATCGAGGATTTCCTGTTCGCGACGGCGAAACTCACGGACCTTACGAGGTTCTTTCTGCATAGGAAGGACTGGATGACATTGAAGCGGTTTATTATGCCTAACTTGCAGCAAATTGCACGGATCATCCAAGCATGTCTATGTTTCACGATGAGTTCGCCATGCGCAGAAGGAGGAAGCGGGGACGGGCGTATTCCAAATCTGTTTAAAAAACGTACAGCAAAGCACTGGCAGCGCGGCCAACCTGGCCAATACTTGAAGTGTCGGCGTCCCACATCCCCCCAAGTGGCGAGCCGATAAAGGCGCTCAGGGACCGCGTGCCTTTGTTTTACTCCTAATGGTCTTAACCCGGATTCCCCCCCCAGAACCCGGGTTTTTTTTGCCCGGGCACAGATCGGCCCTACCGGGCTTGCGCTGATCCGGTAGGAGCGAGCGTAGCTCGCGATGGGGCGCGCAGTGGCCCCAGGGTTTCAGCTTCGCGGCGGATAACGCCGGGGCTGCTTTGCAGCCCATCGCGAGCTACGCTCGCTCCTACAGGGGGGGGTGTGGCCGTCGCCTACAGGGGGGCGTGAGCGTCGCCTAGAGGACGCGGGCCAGCGGGAACAGGCGCTTGAAATTGGCCGTGGTCTGCTCGGCCAACTGGGCGTAACTCACGCCGCGCAGCGACGCCACGTATTCGGCCACTTCACGCACGTACTGCGGCAGGTTCGGCTTGCCACGATGCGGAATCGGCGCCAGGTACGGCGAGTCGGTTTCCACCAGCAGGCGGTCCACCGGCACCTGGCGCGCCACCTCGCGCAGGGCATCGGCATTGCGGAAGGTGACGATGCCGGACAACGAAATGTAATAGCCCAGGTCCAGCGCGGCCCTGGCCATGTCCCAGTCTTCGGTGAAGCAATGCAGCACCCCTGCCTGGGGCAGGCTGGCCTCGCGCAACAACGCCAAGGTATCGGCGCGCGCCGCACGGGTGTGCACGATCACCGGCTTGCCGGTTTGCCGCGAAGCCTCCAGGTGCAGGCGGAACGAAGCCTGCTGCAATTCGGCGGCCTCAGGCTCGTAGTGGTAATCCAGCCCGGTTTCACCAATGGCCACCACATGCGGGTGGGCCAGTTCGCGCAGCAGCCACTCCAGCGCCGGCGTTTCGCCCGGCGCCAGGTCCAGCGGGTGCACGCCCACCGAGCAGTCGACATCGGCGTACTGCTCGCTCAGGGCCTTCACCGCACCGGCATTCTCGGCACTTACGCCAATACACAGGAAATGCCCGACGCCCCGCTCGCGGGCCGCCTGCAGGGCAGCATCGAGCGAGCCTTGGTGGGCGCTCAGGTCCAGACGGTCGAGGTGGCAATGGGAGTCAACGAGCATGGGATAGGTCACACATCTAGAAATGAAAAATCAACGGACGCCTGGCAACTGCATCCAATGGGCCAGCAAGGCTTCCAGCAACAGCACGCGATTGAGGTTGGCCTTGCCCAGCACCTTCTGGCGCTGTTCGAGGATCCACGCCTGCACCTCCAGCACCTTGCCCTGGCGGCTTTTCTGCGCCAGGTACTGCACCACCTTGCGCATGTCGGCCAAGCCCAGCCCGTCCTCGTCCTGGGTCAGCTGGTAACGCAGCACCAGGTGCGACCAGTCGCAGAACCAGTCGAACAGCAGCAACAGCGGCACGCCACTCCAGGCTTCGGCCAACTGGCTGGGCGATTGCTGCTGCTTGAGCAGCTTCTTCACCCCGTCGGTAACCAGCGCACGCTGCTCGCGCACGCCTTGGGCCTGCAGGCTCACGGCCATCAATGGCGAGCCAGCCGCCAGGGTGAGCAGTTCGTCACGCTCGGCCTCGGCGCTGCCTGCCAACGCCTCTGCCAACCAGGCCTGGCTCTGGGCCAACGTCGGTTGCGGGCAGGCGACTTGCTGGCAACGGCTTTTGATGGTCGGCAACAAGCGGCTGGGCTGGTGGCTGACCAAAATCAGCACGGTGTCGCCCGAGGGCTCCTCGAGGCTTTTGAGCAAGGCGTTGGAGGCATTGATGTTCATTGCCTCGACCGGCTCGATCAACACCACCTTACGCCCACCGAGCTGCGCCGTCTGCACCACGAACGCCACCAGTTCACGCACCTGGTCGATCTTGATCGGCTTGTCGGCCTCTTCCGGCTCCAGCACGAAGTTGTCCGGGTGGCTGCCGGCCTTGAGCAACAGGCACGACTTGCACTGCCCGCAGGCATCGAGCCCCTGCGGTTTCTGGCACAGCAAGCGGGCCATCAGGCGCTCGGCCATGGCCCGCTTGCCGATGCCCTGGGGGCCATGCAGCAGGTAGGCGTGGGCATGCTGGCTGCGGCCGGCCAACTGCTGCCAGATGGCCTGCTGCCAGGGGTAGGCCTCAGCCACGGCAACGCCCTGCGATGGCCGGCAACAGCGCGTCGATCTGGCGCTGCACGTCAGCCAGTGGCTGCGCGGCATCCAGCAGGCTGTAGCGCTGCGGCTCGCGCTGGGCGCGCTGCAGGTAGGCCTGGCGCACGGCTTCGAAGAAGGCCTGGCCTTCCTGCTCGAAGCGGTCCAGGCGGCCACGGGCGGCGGCACGGGCCAGGCCCACTTCCACCGGCAGGTCGAAGACCAGGGTCAGGTCCGGGCGCAGGTCGCCCTGGACGAACTGCTCCAGGGTGGCGATGCGCTCGACCGACAGGCCGCGGCCGCCGCCCTGGTAGGCATAAGTGGCATCGGTGAACCGATCGCACAGCACCACGGCGCCCCGCGCCAGTGCCGGGCGAATCACCTCGGCCAGGTGCTGGGCGCGGGCGGCGAACACCAGCAACAGCTCGGTATCGGCCGCCATCGTTTCGTCGCTCGGCGCCAGCAGCAATTCACGAATCTTTTCCGCCAGGGGCGTCCCCCCCGGCTCGCGGGTCAGCACCACGTCCACGCCCTGCTCGCGCAGGCGCGCGGCCAGGTAATCGCGGTTGGTGCTCTTGCCGGCGCCTTCCGGGCCTTCCAGGGTAATAAACAAGCCGCTCACAGGCAGTCCTTAATGGGTTTCGTCAGGCGCAGGCGCTTCGGCCGGCGCGGGCTCGCTGCCTGGCACCTGCTCGGCAGGCTCGGCAGCGTCGGCCGGCGCGCTCTGCGGCGCCGGGCTGGAACGGTAATCGGCACGGCGCTTGAGCTGGAACTCGCGCACCGCACTGTTGTGGTCGTCCAGGTCGTCGGAGAACACGTGGCTGCCATCGCCACGGGCGACGAAGTACAGGCTGGTGCCATCGGACGGGTTGAGGGCGGCATGGATCGCCTCGCGCCCAACCATGGCGATCGGCGTCGGCGGCAGGCCGGTCATGGTGTAGGTGTTGTACGGGGTCGGCTCGCGCAGGTCGGCGCGGGTGATGCGGCCGTTGTAGCGCTCGCCCATGCCGTAGATCACCGTGGGGTCGGTTTGCAGCATCATGCCCAGGCGCAGGCGGCGCACGAACACGCCGGCGATCTGCCCACGTTCCTGGGGAATGCCGGTTTCCTTCTCCACCAGCGAGGCCATGATCAGCGCCTGGTAGGGGTCGCGGTAAGGCAGGTCGGTGGTGCGCTCGGCCCACTCCTTGGCCAGCACTTCGTCCAGGCGCATGTAGGCCTGCTGCAGCAACTCGACATCGCTCATGCCACGCACGAAGCGGTAGGTGTCGGGGAAGAAACGGCCCTCGGGGAACACCCCGGTGTGGCCCAGCTTGTCCATCACCTCGGTGTCGGACAAGCCATCCAGGGTGTGCTTGATCTTTTCATGCTTGGCCACCGCCGAACGCACCTGGCGGAAGGTCCAGCCTTCGACCAGGGTCAGGTTGTACTGCACCACATCGCCGCGGCGCCAGGCATCGAACAGCTGTTCCACCGTCATGCCGGGGCTCAGGCGGTACTCGCCCGTGTGCAGTTGCGTGCCCACCATGTTGAAGCGCCAATACAGGCGCAACCAGAACGCATCGTCGAGCAGGCCGTCGGCCTGCATGCGGTAGAACATGCGGTTGGGGTTGGTGCCGCTGGGCACGTCGAGCAAGCGCTCTTCGGTGACGTGCAAGGGCTGCTCCAGCACGGTGTTGATCTTCCAGGCAGACCAGCCCAAGGCCAGGCCGGCGAGGATCAAACCCATTTCCAGCAGCAGCAGGAATTTGCGTCTCACGAATTCAGGTATCCAGTAACGTACGGGCAACGGCCTGCAGTTTACGGGTGAGCGGGCCCGGCGACCAGTTCAGCTTGAGCGCGGGAATGCCGCGCACCGGCCACACGCCATAGACACTGTTGCAGACGAAGACTTCATCGGCCAGCGCCAGCTCGTCGAAGGCAATGTCACGCACCTGCAGGGCAATGCCCAGCACCTGCGCCTGTTCCAGCAACGCACCACGCATCACCCCCGCCACGCCGCAGCGGCTCAGGTCGGCGGTGTGCAGCACGCCCTCGCGCACCAGGAACAGGTTGCTGTACACCCCTTCGATCACCCTGCCCTGGCCGTCACGCATCAGGCCTTCGGCCAGCTCGCTGCCCTGCCATTCGGCACGGGCCAGCACCTGCTCCAGGCGGTTGAGGTGTTTGAGCCCGGCCAGCAGCGGTTGTTCCGCAAGGCGGGTTTGGCAGGCGAACAGCTGCACGCCGAGTTCGGCATGCTCAGCCGGGTAGCTGGGCAACGGGCTGCCCTGAAGGATACGCCGCGCCATGGCGCCGGCAACCGGTGCATAGCCACGCTGGCTGTCGCCGCGCGTGAGAATCAGCTTGGCGACGCCGTCGCCCAGCTGGCTGGAAAATGCCAGGATTTCCTCGCGCATCCGCGCAAGGTCGGCGTCGATTGCCAGGCGCTGGCAGCCCAGTGCCAGGCGCGCCAGGTGGCCGTCCAGCAAGCTGGGCCGGCCAGCACACACGGCGATGGTTTCGAACAGGCCATCGCCGTAGGCCAACCCACGGTTCTGCAGGTTGACTGCAGCCGCGGGCCCGCCGTCGATCCAGCTCAGCATCAACCGGCGAACCGGCGGAACACCAGCGAACCGTTGGTGCCACCAAAGCCGAACGAGTTGGACAACACCACATCGATCGGCATGCTGCGCGCCTGGTGAGGCACGAAGTCGAGGTCGCAACCTTCGTCTGGCTCATCCAGGTTGATGGTTGGCGGCGCCATCTGGCTGTTGATGGCCAGCACGCTGAAAATCGCCTCCACCGCGCCAGCTGCGCCCAGCAGGTGGCCGGTCATCGACTTGGTCGAGCTGACGGCCAGCTTGTAGGCGTGCTCGCCGAACACACGCTTGATGGCGGCCACTTCGGCGATGTCGCCGGCCGGTGTCGAGGTACCGTGGGCGTTGATGTAGCTGACCTGCTCAGGCTGGATACCGGCGTCACGCAGGGCGTTGGCCATGCAGCGCGCGGCGCCTTCACCGCTGTCCGGTGGCGAGGTCATGTGGTAAGCATCGCCGCTCATGCCAAAGCCCACCAGCTCGGCATAGATGGTGGCGCCACGGGCCTGGGCGTGTTCCAGTTCTTCGAGCACCAAGGCACCGGCGCCGTCGGACAGCACGAAGCCATCGCGGCCTTTGTCCCATGGGCGGCTGGCGCGGGCCGGCTCGTCGTTGCGCGTGGACAACGCCCGCGACGCACCGAAGCCGCCCATGCCCAGGCCGCAAGCGGCCATTTCGGCGCCACCGGCGATCATCACGTCGGCTTCACCGTAGGCGATGTTGCGCGCGGCCATGCCGATGCAGTGGGTGCCGGTGGTGCAAGCGGTGGCAATGGCGTAGTTCGGCCCCTGCAGGCCCAGATGGATCGACAGGAAACCGGAGATCATGTTGATGATCGAGCCTGGCACGAAGAACGGCGAAATACGCCGCGGCCCTTGGTCGTGCAAGGTACGGCTGGTTTCTTCGATGTTGGTCAGGCCGCCGATGCCCGAGCCCATGGCCACGCCAATGCGCTCGCGGTTGGCGTCGGTCACTTCCAGCCCGGCATTACGCACGGCCTGGAACCCGGCCGCCAGGCCGTACTGGATGAACAGGTCGAGTTTGCGGGCCTCTTTGGCCGACAGGTACTGCTCAACCTCGAAGCCTTTCACCGAGCCGCCAAAACGGGTGGAGTAGGCAGACAGGTCCGTGTGTTCGATCGGACCAATGCCACTGCGGCCAGCCAGAATGCCCTGCCAGGTGCTCGGTACATCGGTACCCAGTGGCGACAGCATACCCATACCGGTGACCACGACGCGTCTACGCGACACAGTACTCTCCTTTTCTAATCACAGAGTTTCTTGCCATTGCATTCAAGCAATGGAATGAAATGGCAACAAGCTCTCGTAGCGAGCGAAACGACGCCGGTGGCTCGCAAAGAAAAAACCGCACGCCGGCAAAGGCAGTGCGGTTCTTCTCGACAAGAAGCGTCGACTACAACGTCTTAAGCCTGGTGGTTTTTGACGTAGTCGATTGCAGCTTGAACGGTAGTGATCTTCTCGGCTTCTTCGTCAGGGATTTCGGTCTCGAATTCCTCTTCCAGAGCCATCACCAGCTCAACGGTGTCAAGCGAATCGGCACCCAGGTCATCGACGAAGGACTTCTCAGCAGTCACTTCCTCTTCCTTCACGCCCAGTTGCTCGGCGACGATTTTCTTGACGCGTTCTTCGATGGTGCTCATACCTAGTTTTCACTCCTAATGGACATATGTCAGGCAGCTGGCCGGTGACCAAGTTTATAGAAAGACGTTCGCTTTTCAAGCGGAACGCACCTTCGGCCGGGGCACCCTACCCGCTGCCTGGAATCTGGTTGCAGCTTTATAACGGATTTTAGGCTCGCAGTATGACTCTTTTTTGAAGCAATCCGTCACATTGCATTGCAGTTTTACATGTACATCCCGCCGTTGACCGGCACGGTAGCGCCGGTTACGTAGCCAGCGCCGTCCGATGCCAGGAACGAAACCACCTTGGCAATTTCGTCGGCCTGGCCCAGGCGGCCCAGCGGAATCTGGGTTTTCAGCGCGTCGCGCTGGGCTTCCGGCAGCTCGCGGGTCATGTCGGTGTCGATGAAGCCCGGGGTCACCGCGTTGACGGTGATGCCACGCGAACCCACTTCACGGGCCAGGGCGCGGCTGAAGCCTTCCAGGCCCGCCTTGGCGGCGGCATAGTTGGCCTGGCCTGCGTTACCCATGGCACCGACGACCGAGCCGATGCTGATGATACGGCCCCAACGCGCCTTGGTCATGCCACGCAGCACGCCCTTGGACAGACGGTAGAGGCTGTTCAGGTTGGTGTCGATCACGTCGAACCACTCGTCGTCCTTCATGCGCAGCATGAGGTTGTCACGGGTGATACCGGCGTTGTTGACCAGGATGGCCGGGGCGCCGAACTGCTCGCCAATGGCGCCCAGCACCGCGTCAACGGACTCGGCGCTGGTGACGTTCAGTTCCATGCCGGTGCCGGTGATGCCGTGCTCTTTCAGGGTAGCGGCGATGCGCTCGGCGCCGGATGCCGAGGTGGCGGTGCCGATCACGGTCGCGCCCTGGCGGCCCAGTTCGAGGGCGATGGCCTGGCCAATACCACGGCTGGCGCCGGTGACCAATGCAACTTTACCTTGCAGGCTCATGCAAGCTTCTCCAAATCAAGCCAGCGCCGCGCGGGTGGCGGCGACAGCGTCAGGGGTATTGAGGTTGTAGGTGGTCACGCCGTCGGCGCAACGCTTGTTCAGGCCAGCCAGGACCTTGCCCGGGCCGCACTCCACCAGGTTGACGGCGCCATTGGCCGCCAGGGTTTGCACGCACTCTACCCAGCGTACCGGCTGGTACAGCTGCGCCAGCAGGTCCTGCTTCAGGGCATCGAGGTCGGCGGCCACGGCGGCGGTGACGTTCTGCACCACCGGGATCTGCGGGGCCTTCCATTCGATGGCGTTGACGGCGTCGGCGAAACGCTCGGCAGCAGGCTTCATCAGGGCGCAGTGCGACGGCACGCTGACCGCCAATGGCAGGGCGCGCTTGGCACCCTTGGCCTTGCACAGCTCGATGGCGCGGTCGACCGCCGCCTTGTTGCCGGCGATGACCACCTGGCCTGGCGAGTTGAAATTCACCGCGCTGACCACTTGGTCTTCGGCGGCTTCGGCGCAAATCTCGACCACCACGGCGTCGTCGAGGCCGAGGATGGCGGCCATGCCACCGTGGCCGGCGGGCACGGCTTCCTGCATCAGTTGGCCACGGCGCTCGACCAGGCGCACGGCGTCTTTGAGCGACAGGGCACCGGCAGCCACCAGGGCGCTGTACTCACCCAGGCTGTGGCCGGAAACGAACGCTGGCTTGGCGCCGCCCTCTTCCAGCCACAGGCGCCACAGGGCGATGGAAGCGGTGAGAATGGCCGGCTGGGTCTTGTCGGTTTGGTTGAGTTGTTCTTCCGGACCTTCCTGAACCAGCTTCCACAGGTCATAGCCCAGAGCCTCGGAAGCCTCCTTGAAGGTCTCGATGACCACCGGCTTTTCAGCGCCGAGTTCGGCGAGCATGCCCAGCGACTGGGAACCTTGACCGGGGAAGACGAATGCGAGGGATGCAGACATTGAACAAGCCCTTATGATCTTGTCGTCGGATAGTGTGCGCCAAGCCTGGGGCTGGGCGCGTAATCTGAAAACTTGGATGAAAACGAAAACTGAGCGGTCACATTTAAGCACTTCATCGGCGATATGCCCAAAGGCTTTGTACCCCTGCACCGGCCCTTTCGCGGGCAAGCCCGCTCCCACACGGCCACCACAGGCTTGCCCGCGAAGAGGCCGGCACAGGCTACGGCAACAAGTCCTCCAGGCGCCCATGCAAGCGCTGCGGCAGGTTTTCCTGAATCTCGATCAGCGCCCGCTGAATCGCACTCTGGAAGCCCTCCACCCCCGCCGAACCATGGCTCTTGACGACGATGCCCTGCAGCCCAAGGAAGCTCGCGCCATTGTGCCGCGCTGGCGCAAGGTCGGCCTGCAGGCGCTTGAGCAATGGCATCGCCAACGCCCCGGCCACCCGCGACAACGCGCCGCCCTTGAACAACCGCTCGATGCGCGCACCGATCATGGTCGCCAGGCCCTCGCTGGACTTGAGCAGGATGTTGCCGACGAACCCGTCGCACACCACCACATCCGCCTCGCCGCGGTACAGGCCATCACCCTCGACGAAGCCCACGTAGTTCAGGCCACGGGCATTCTGCAACAGCGTGGCGGCCAACTTGACCTGCTGGTTGCCCTTGATGTCTTCGGTGCCGATGTTCAGCAGCGCCACGCGCGGCCTGTGGATGCCCAGGGCCTGGGCCGCCACCGAGCCCATCACGGCGAACTGGTAGAGGTTTTCGGCGCTGCAATCGACATTGGCGCCCAGGTCGAGCAACTGGCAATAGCCAGCCTGGGTCGGAATCGCCGCCACCATGGCTGGCCGGTCGATGCCCGGCAGGGTTTTCAGCACGAAGCGCGACAGCGCCATCAACGCCCCGGTGTTGCCGGCACTGACGCAGGCCTGGGCCTTGCCATCACGCACCAGTTCAAGGGCGATGCGCATCGACGAATCCGGCTTGCCGCGCAGCGCTTGCGATGGCCGCTCGTCCATGCCGATCACTTCGCTGGCACCGACAATGTGCAGGCGCGCGCGATCCGCAGCCGAGAGGCCGCTGACAAGATCTTCAAGGAGGGAGGGTTGACCGACGAGGGTCAGGTGCAGCGAGGGGGTAGCCGAAAGGCAGGCAATGCTAGCCTGGACAATGCTGCGGGGACCGAAGTCCCCGCCCATTGCGTCGATCGCGATGATCTGAGCGGACAAGGATTACTCGTCAGCGCCCTTGTCGACCACTTTGCGACCACGGTATACGCCTTCTGGCGAAACGTGGTGGCGCAGGTGTACTTCACCGGTGGTTTTCTCTACCGACAGCGCGTTTTCCGACAGGGCGTCGTGCGAACGGCGCATGTCACGGGCAGAGCGGGATTTTTTGTTCTGCTGAACAGCCATAATTGATTAACTCCTAAACGTTTGGGTCACGCTTTAACTGCGCCAAAACACTGAACGGGTTGGACCGCGATACCTCGTCCTTGCTCGATTCGGGCTCGTCTGCGCCCGCCGGCTGCTGGCATTCTTCCGGATGATGAGCAGGCACGATGGGCAAGGCGAGCAACAGCTCTTCCTCGACCAAGGCCTGCAGATCCAATGGATCTTCGCCCAGTTCCAGCACGTCATAGCCTTTCGGCAACGACTGGGTATTCGCACCCTCCTTCACCACGGCGTATGTACATTCGCTGTGGATCGGCAGGGTGACCAGCTCAAGACAACGCTGGCAAACCATCTTGACCTCGACGTCCAGCTCGCTGTGGATAACCACCACGTGCTGTTCATCTCGTTCAAAATCGAACTTCGCCTGCACCATACCGACATTGTCGGAAAGCGGGTCGCAGAGTCTTTCCAAATCAGCGAGTTGCAGCGTACCAGTGATGGATACGCCTCGGTCGGCTAATTTGCGCGGGTCAACGTGAGGTGGAATCGGGTCATTCAACATAGGCGCAGCATTCTAGGGATGCCCCCCGCCCCTGTCAAAGGAAATTCGGCGGCATCTCGCATGTTAGAATCGGATTCAACTGATCAGGAGTCTATCATGCTTCCCTTGTTGCTGGCTTCAAGCTCCGCCTACCGCCGTGAACTGCTCGCTCGCCTGCGCCTGCCTTTCACCTGTGCAAGCCCCGATCTAGACGAGCGCCGCCTGGCCGACGAACCCGCCGTGGAGCTGGTGCGCAGGCTGGCGCGACAAAAGGCCGAGGCACTGGCTGCCAGCCACCCTGGGCACCTTATCATCGGCTCGGACCAAGTGGCGGTACTAGGCGAGCAGGTGCTGGGCAAGCCGCACACCTTCGAACGGGCGTGCGAGCAGCTGCTGGAGGCCAGCGGCCAACAGGTCACCTTCCTGACCGGGCTGGCGCTGCTCAACACCGCCACCGGGCAGTGCCAGGTCGATTGCGTGCCGTTCACGGTGACCATGCGCGAACTGGACCGCGAACGCGTAGAGCGCTATGTGCAAGCGGAGCAGCCGCTCGATTGTGCAGGAAGCTTCAAGGCAGAGGGGTTGGGCGTGAGTTTGTTTCAGAGCACCCATGGGTGCGATGCGACCAGCCTGATCGGGCTGCCGCTGATTCGGCTGGTGGACATGCTGATGCACGAAGGGGTGGTGATTCCCTGAACCCGCACCGCTTGCGCGGCGCATCGCGAGCTTTGCTCGCTCCTACTGGCCCAGCACCTCAATCCCGGTAGGAGCGAGCGCAGCTCGCGATGCGCCGCAAAGCGGCGCCACATTCAACGCAGCTGCGGCCCCTGGAACCCCATCCACATGGCCAGGTGCTCAGCCACGCTGGCACCGATGCGCTTGGAGAAACGGTCGAACGGCGATTCCTGCACGGTGTAATCCACCAGGTCTTTCTCGCCGACCACTTCACGCGCCACATAACTGACGCTGCCCAAGCCATCCACCAACCCAAGCCCCTTGGCCTGCTCACCAGACCAGATCAGGCCACTGAACAGCTCTGGATGTTCCTTGTCCTTCAGGCGCTCACCCCGCCCCTGCTTGACCATGGCGATGAACTGCTGGTGCGTGGTATCCAGCACACCCTGCCAGAACGCCGTCTCGTCAGGCTTTTGCGGCGAGAACGGGTCGAGAAAGGCCTTGTGCTCGCCCGACGTATAGGCCCGGCGCTCGACCCCCAGCTTCTCCATCGCCCCGACAAAGCCGTAACCGGCCGCCGTCACGCCAATGGAGCCAACCAGGCTGGCCTTGTCGGCGTAGATTTCATCCGCCGCACTGGCAATGTAGTAAGCACCCGATGCGCCCAGGTCGGTAATCACCGCATACAGCTTGATGTCCGGGTGCAAGGTGCGCAGCCGGCGCATTTCGTCATACACGTACCCCGCCTGTACCGGGCTGCCACCTGGGCTGTTGATGCGCAGCACCACCGCCTTGGTCTTGGGGTCCTTGAAGGCATCGCGCAGGCCCTTGACGATATTGTCGGCACTGGCGGCCTCCTGGTCGGCAATCACCCCACGCACCTCCACCAGCGCCGTGTGGCTGCCACTGCGCGAGGCGGCCTTGTCCATGTCCGTCAGCGGCAGGAACAGTGCCAGCAGGCCAAACAGGTAGATAAAGGTCAGCAGCTTGAAGAAAATCCCCCAGCGCCGCGCCCGGCGCTGCTCCTGAACGCCTGCCAGCAGGGTTTTCTCCAGCAGTTTCCAGCTTTTGCGCTCTTCGCGCTCATCGGGTTCGGTTTCGGGTGCTTTCCATTCGTCAGCCATGCTCACCTACCTTGGAACGTGCAATTACACGGAAGCGGCCAGCCACTCGCGCAGCTGGGAGAAATGATCGATGCACAGCTGCGGGCCGAACTCGGCCAGCGCCTGCAGCGGCATGGCGCCATAGCCAACGGCAACCGAGTGCATGCCCGCATTGCTGGCCATCTGCAGGTCGAACGCCGAATCTCCGACCATCAACGCCTGATGCGGTTCGACGCCACAGTGCCCAAGGATCTCTTCAAGCATCAAGGGGTGCGGCTTGCCACGGGTTTCGTCGGCAGCGCGGGTGATGTCGAAGAACCGCTCCCAGCCATTGGCCTTGAGCACCCGGTCCAGGCCACGGCGGGCCTTGCCGGTTGCCACCGCCAGGCGATAGCCCTCGGCACGGAAAGCCTCCAGCGACTCGACCACGCCCTCGAACAGCGGCGAGGGCTGCTGGTCGAGCGCCATATAGATGTCGGCGTAGTGCTGGCGGAAGGCTTCGACCTGCAGCGGGCCAAGGTGCGGATACAGGGTGGAGATGGCCTCGGCCAGCGCCAGGCCGATGATGCCCTTGACGGCAGCCTCATCGCTCGGCGCTTCTCCCGCCCGCTCGGCAGCAGCGTTCATGGCCACGACGATGCGGCCGATGGAGTCGGCCAGGGTGCCGTCCCAGTCGAAAATCAGCAGCTCGTAGCGCTTGCTATTGGCATCACGGCGCACTCAAACGCTCCACGGTCTTGGCCCACACCTCATCCACCGGCGCCTCAAGCTTGAGCTCGCCGCCGTCAGGCAGTGGCACGGTGAGGGCATAGGCATGCAGGAACAGGCGCTTGCCACCCAGCTCGCGGATTTCGCGGCTGAAGTCTTCATCGCCGTATTTGCTGTCACCGGCGATCATGTGGCCGGCATGCAGGGTATGCACGCGAATCTGGTGGGTACGCCCGGTGATCGGCCGCGCCTCGACGATGGTGGCGAATTCGCCGAAGCGGCGCAGCACGCGGAACAGGGTCAGCGCTTCCTTGCCTTCGTCGTTCACCTCGACCATGCGCTCGCCCGAGCGCAGGTTGCTTTTGAGCAACGGCGCATTCACCTGCTTCTTCGACGTCGGCCAATGGCCGCGCACCAGCGCCATGTAGCGCTTGTCTACGCCATCGCCGCGCAAGGCGGCGTGCAGGTGGCGCAGCATGCTGCGCTTCTTGGCGATCATCAACAGGCCCGAGGTGTCGCGGTCCAGGCGGTGCACCAGCTCCAGCTCCTTGGCGTCCGGGCGCAGCTGGCGCAGCGCCTCGATCACACCAAAGCTCAGGCCGCTGCCACCGTGCACGGCGATGCCGGCAGGCTTGTTCATCACGATCAGCGCCTTGTCTTCGTAAACAATCGCCGCTTCCAGGCGCTGCAGCAGCCCCTGGGCGACCGGCGCCGGCTCGTCACGCTCAGGCAGGCGGACGGGCGGTACCCGCACGATGTCGCCGGCCTGCAGCTTGTACTCGGGTTTGATACGGCCCTTGTTGACCCGTACCTCGCCTTTGCGCAGGATGCGGTACACCAGCGTCTTGGGCACGCCCTTGAGCGCCGTGATGAGGAAATTGTCGATGCGTTGGCCGGCAAGTTCCGGCGCGACTTCGATCAGCTGAACGCCGGAAGTCGGAGGGGTATTGGTCGTCATGGCGGGATCATAACAATTTTTTATGGAATTGAAGCACTTAATCATTACTGCTATAGTCGCGAACGCCGCCAAAAGCGGCAGGCCAGCGGCACCAGGCCCTTAGCCGGTCCCTGACCTTCGCAATTCTCCAGGACGCAAGGCCGTCCTACGGGGTTTTCGCCAGTTTACCGAATTGCCTGGAATCGCCACCAGCGCTGTGTAGAGAAGACCGAAAAAAAACGACAAGTGTGGTTTTTCGCCTGCTTACCCGATTATTTTCGCCCCACCTCTGCCCGCCCCGTCGCTTCCACGCAACGCACGGCGAATGCTTCGGAAATACCTGCCTTGGACATGTAATGGCGTCAGCTTCCCATTCGAAGCTGGCGAAAAATGCAACCCGTTGCGGATTCAGCGCGCGGCAGCACCCGAATTATCAGGGATACGTGCAGGGTGGAGATGCACAGCCCTCGGACCGTGTAGCACCGCGTCCGGCCACCGGCCCACTGATTGGCCGGCGAGCGGATAAGGTCCTGAACAGATGCCCTCGGGCGTCCACGGCTGACGGTTGATTCCTCCTCCTGACTGAGTGCACGAGGCCCGCTTGGTTGATTCGGATACCCATTCGAAGCCACCGGGGCCTGGTAGGCACCGCAGCAAACAGGACGCGTCGTCGCGACAACGGCAGGCTGGGCAACCGGCTGGTGCCGAACGTTGCTCGACACGGGGGTGGCCCCGGCCACCCTTTGCGCACCTTGGCACCGACCATGAGAAGTCGTGTGTGCCGCACGCCGTTTCCGGCAGCCCGGAAACCGACGGTACAACATGAAAAGAATGCTGATTAACGCAACTCAACCCGAAGAGTTGCGTGTAGCCCTGGTGGACGGCCAACGTCTGTACGACCTGGACATCGAGTCTGGCGCGCGTGAACAGAAAAAGGCCAACATCTACAAAGGCAAGATCACCCGTATCGAGCCCAGCCTCGAAGCCGCCTTCGTCGACTTCGGCTCCGAACGTCACGGCTTCCTGCCGCTGAAGGAAATCTCCCGCGAATACTTCAAGAAAGCCCCTGAAGGCCGGGTAAACATCAAGGAAGTCCTGAGCGAAGGCCAGGAAGTGATCGTTCAGGTCGAGAAGGAAGAGCGCGGCAACAAAGGCGCCGCCCTCACCACCTTCATCAGCCTGGCTGGCCGCTACCTGGTGCTGATGCCGAACAACCCACGCGCCGGCGGCATTTCCCGCCGCATCGAAGGCGAAGAGCGCAACGAACTGCGCGAAGCCCTCAACGGCCTGACCGTGCCGGGCGACATGGGCCTGATCGTGCGCACTGCCGGCCTTGGCCGCAGCAGCGAAGAAATGCAGTGGGACCTCGACTACCTGCTGCAACTGTGGACCGCCATCAAAGAAGCGTCCCAGGACCGCGTTGCGCCATTCCTGATCTACCAGGAAAGCAACGTCATCATCCGCGCCATCCGCGACTACCTGCGCCAGGACATCGGCGAAGTGCTGATCGACAGCATCGATGCCCAGGAAGAAGCCCTGACCTTCATCCGCCAGGTGATGCCGCAGTACGCCAGCAAGGTCAAGCTGTACGAAGACAGCGTGCCGCTGTTCAACCGCTTCCAGATCGAAAGCCAGATCGAAACCGCCTTCCAGCGCGTTGTCGACCTGCCATCGGGTGGCTCGATCGTGATCGACCCGACCGAGGCCCTGGTTTCGATCGACATCAACTCGGCGCGCGCCACCAAGGGCAGCGACATCGAGGAAACCGCCCTGCAGACCAACCTGGAAGCGGCCGAGGAAATCGCCCGCCAGCTGCGCCTGCGTGACATCGGCGGCCTGATCGTCATCGACTTCATCGACATGACCCCGGCCAAAAACCAGCGCGCCGTCGAAGAGCGCGTGCGTGAATGCCTGGAAGCCGACCGCGCCCGCGTGCAGGTTGGCCGCATCTCGCGCTTCGGCCTGCTGGAAATGTCCCGTCAGCGCCTGCGCCCATCCCTGGGTGAAAGCAGCGGCATCGTCTGCCCACGCTGCTCGGGCACCGGCATCATCCGTGACGTCGAGTCGCTGTCGCTGGCCATCCTGCGCCTGATCGAGGAAGAAGCCCTGAAGGACCGTACCGCCGAGGTACGTGCCCAGGTGCCAATCCCGGTGGCCGCATTCCTGCTCAACGAGAAGCGCAACTCGATCACCAAGATCGAACTGCGCACCCGTGCGCGCATCATCATCCTGCCGAACGACCACCTGGAAACGCCGCACTTCGAAGTCCAGCGCCTGCGCGACGACAACCCGGAAGTGCTGAACAACCAGTCCAGCTACGAAATCGCCGCCGCCGAAGCCGAGGAAGCGCCGCAGCCTACCGCTACCCGCACCCTGGTTCGCCAGGAAGCCGCGGTGAAAACTGCCCCGGCCCGCGCCAATGCGCCGCTGCCGACCGCCGAAGAGCAGCCACAGCCAGCTGCCCCGGTAGCCCCTGCCCCGGCCGCACCGGAACCTAGCCTGTTCAAGGGCCTGGTGAAGTCGCTGGTCAGCCTGTTCGCCGGCAAGGATGAACCTGCCGCCGCGCCGGTCGCTGCCGCTGCAGCCGAAAAACCGGCCGCCGAGCGCAACCCGCGTAACGAAGAGCGTCGCAACGGCCGCCAGCAGAGCCGCAACCGCAACGGCCGCCGCGACGAAGAGCGCAAGCCGCGTGAAGAGCGTGCCGAGCGCGCCCCACGCGAAGAACGCCAACCCCGCGAGGAACGTGCGCCACGTGAAGAACGCGCACCGCGTGAAGAACGTGCACCACGCGAAGAACGCGCCCCACGTGAAGAGCGCGCGCCGCGCCAGCCACGTGAAGACCGCCGTGGCAACCGTGGCGAAGAGCGCGTGCGCGAACTGCGCGAGCCGCTGGACGCCACCCCGGCCGAACGCGAAGAGCGTCAGCCACGTGAGGAACGTGTAGCCCGTGAAGAACGCGCACCACGCGAAGAACGTGCACCGCGTGAAGAACGCGCACCACGTGAAGAGCGTGCGCCGCGTGAGGAACGCGCCCCACGTGAAGAACGTGCACCGCGTGAAGAACGTGCCCCTCGCGAGGAGCGTGCACCGCGTGAAGAACGCGCCCCACGTGAAGAGCGTGCGCCACGCGAAGAACGCGCCCCGCGCCCACCACGCGAAGAGCGCCAGCCACGTGTTGGCGAAGAAGCCGCCCAACAGGCTGCGGAACTGGCCGAAGAGCAACTGCCAAACGACGAACTGCTGCAGGACGAGCAGGAAGGCGCCGATGGCGAACGCCCACGCCGCCGCTCCCGTGGCCAGCGTCGTCGCAGCAACCGTCGTGAACGCCAGCGCAACGCCAATGGCGAGCTGATCGACGGCGGCGACGAGGAAGGCAGCGAAGAGCAACCACAACAGCACCAAGCCACCGAGCTGGGCGCTGAACTGGCAGCCGGCCTGGCCGTTACTGCCGCTGTTGCCAGCAGCAACATCAGCGCCAACGCCGAAGCCGAAGCCAACCAGCAGGCCGAACGGGCCAGCGCCGAAGTGGTCAGCACCGACAACGGCGAAGCTGCCCAGCCAGCCGTCGTGGTTGAAGCTGCAGCCCCAGCCGTTGAAGTTGAAGAAGCTGCCAAGGCCGAACAGGCCGCTATCGCCCCTGTGGTCGAGCAGCCTGTCAGCGAGCCGGTTGCCGTGGTTGAAGCCAGCGCCGAGCCGGTAGTGGAAGTGGCGCCTCAGCCAGTGGTCGAGCAGGCTGCTGTTGCCGAGCCAGAGGTGGCTGTCGAAGCACCGGTCGTTGAAACCCCTGTTGTTGAAGCGGCGGTTGTTGAAGCGGCAGCCGTTGCAGCACCAGTAGTCGAAGCACCGGCTGTCGAAGCGGCTGAAGCCGAGCAGGCTCAGGCCGTGGTCGAGCCAGCAGCGGTTGCCGAGCAACCTGCCGTAGTCGTGGAAGCCCAGCCGGAGGTGGTTGCAGAACCGGCTCCAGTGGTCGCTGAACCCGCTCCAGCGGTCGCTGAAGCGGCGCCGGTAGTGGCCGAGCCTGCACCGGTCGAAGCGGCGCCTGCCGTTGTCGAAGCGGCCACCGTGATGCTGCCTAACGGCCGCGCGCCTAACGACCCACGTGAAGTGCGTCGTCGCAAGCGTGAAGCCGAAGCAGCTGCCAAGGCAGCCCAGGAAGCGGCCGAGCCCGTGCTGGAAACCGCCGATGAGCACAAGCCTCACCACGGTTGATAGCCACCGCTGAATGAAAAAGCCCCGCCAGTGCGAACTGGCGGGGCTTTTTCTTTGGCATTTGCATCAACAGGGAACATTGCCCGCAAGCGCGCCGCCATCTCTCTGTAGGAGCGGGCTTGCCCCGCGAACACCGGCGCAGCCGGTGCCATCCACCGCATCGCCTGCTTCGCGGGTCAAGCCCGCTCCTACAGGACTCTCTATCAAATCAAATATTTGCCCGCGAATAGGCCGGCACAGGCAAACCTCAGTACAGGTTAGGCTCCATCTCCAGCGCCACCCCGAACCGCGCCAGGATATCCGCCTGGATCCGCTGGGCCAGCGCATGCACCTGCGCCCCGCTCGCCTGGCCATAATTGACCAGCACCAGCGACTGCAACCGGTGCACCCCGGCATCACCCTCGCGATAACCCTTCCACCCCGCCTGTTCGATCAACCAACCGGCGGCCAGCTTCACCTGGCCATCGGCCTGCGGGTAGGCCACAACGCTCGGATGCTGGGCACGAATCCGCTCGACCTGCTCGGCAGCCACCACCGGGTTCTTGAAGAAACTCCCGGCATTGCCCAACTCAGCCGGGTCCGGCAGTTTCTCCCGGCGAATGCTGCAAATGGCCTCACTGATCGCCTGCGCGCTCGGCTGCTCCACGCCCTGCTCCGCCAGGCGCTGGCGCACCGGGCCGTAGTCCAGGTGCGCCTGCAGCGAATGGCTCAGGGCAAACCGCACACGCAGAATCAACCAGCGCCCCGGCGCGCGCTTGAACAGGCTGTCGCGGTAGCCGAAGGCGCACTCGGCCAGGCTGAAATCGCGCAGCTCGCCGGTTTCCCGGTCCAGCGCGGTCAGGCCGGCGAATACATCCTTGATCTCCACCCCATAGGCACCCACGTTCTGCATCGGCGCCGCGCCGACGGTGCCGGGGATCAGGCTCAGGTTTTCCAGGCCACAGAAGCCCTGCGCCAGCGACCACTGCACGAACGGGTGCCAGGGCTCACCGGCCTCGGCCTCGACCACCAGGCGCTCGCCATCGTCACTCAGCACGCGCCGGCCACGGCTGGCCATGTGCAGCACCAGCGCATCGACATCACGGCTCAGCAGCAGGTTGCTGCCACCGCCGATGACGAAAACGGCAACGCCCATCCGCTGCGCCCGGGCCAGGGCCTCGCGCACTTCGTCATCGTCATGCACCTGGGCAAAGTAGCGGGCTTTGACATCGATGCCGAAGGTATTGAAAGGCTTGAGCGAAACCCACTCCTGCCACTGCACCGTCATAGCCGCCCCTTGATTTCCACGACCAGCTCACGGCAGGCCGCCTCGATCAAGTCCAGCACCTGTTCGAACCCTTCGGCGCCGCCGTAGTAAGGGTCCGGCACTTCGTCCAGGGCTGCGCCGTAGCGGCGCAGGAACAGGTCGAGCTCGCCACGGGCATCGTGCGGGCGCAGGGCGCGCAGGTGGCCGAGGTTGCTTTCATCCATGGCCAGGATCAGGTCGTACTCGGCAAAATGCGCCGCCTTGACCTGCTGCGCACGCTGCCGCGAAAGGTCGTAGCCACGCGCCAGGGCCGCCTTGCAGGTGCGGCTGTCCGGCGCCTTGCCGACATGCCAGTCACCGGTGCCGGCAGAGGCAACCTGTACCTGCCCTTCCAGGCCGGCGGCCTTGAGTTGATGGCGCAGCACGCCTTCCGCGGTGGGGGAACGGCAGATGTTGCCCAGGCAGACGAACAGAACGCGCATCAGGCCTCCAGCAAGCGCCGCACGCGCTCAAGGTCTTCAGGGGTATCGACACCCACCGCTGGCGCCTCGATGGCGTCTTCGACGTGGATCCGCACGCCGTGCCACAGCGCACGCAGCTGCTCCAGCGCCTCGGTTTGCTCAAGCCAGCACGGGCCCCAACCGACGAAGTCCTGCAGGAAGCCCACACGGTAGGCGTACATGCCGATATGGCGGCGGTACGGCACGCCTTGCGGCAAGGCATCACGGCTCCCGGCAAAGGCATCACGCGCCCAGGGCAACGGCGCACGGCTGAAGGTCAGGGCCAGCCCATGCTTGTCGCTGACCACCTTCACCGCATTGGGGTTGAACACGGTTTCCGGCGCGTGGATGGGCTCGGCCAGGGTGGCGATGCCCGCCTCAGGGTGGGCAGCCAGGTTGGCCGCTACCTGGTCGATGATCACCGGTGGAATCAAGGGCTCGTCGCCCTGCACGTTGACCACGATGGCATCGGCGGGCAGGCCCAGCTGCGCGGCCACTTCGGCCAGGCGATCGGTGCCGGACTCATGGTCGGCACGGGTCATCAGCACTTCGGCACCAAAGGCCTGGCAGGCGTCGAGGATGCTGGCATCGTCGGTGGCGATCACCACGCGGTTGGCGCCGCTCCTGCGCGCCTGCTCCCAAACGTGCTGCACCATCGGCTTGCCGGCAATCGGCAGCAACGGCTTGCCCGGCAGGCGTGTGGAATGCAGCCGGGCGGGAATCACCACGGTGAAGTTCAGGCTCATTTGTCCAGACGCTCGTCGTCGGTCAGGGTGCGCGCCTCGCTTTCCAGCATCACCGGGATACCGTCGCGAATCGGGTAGGCCAGGCCGGCGCCCTTGCTGATCAGCTCGGTCTTGTCGGCGCTGAGCTTGAGCGGGCCCTTGGTGATCGGGCAGGCCAGGATATCGAGCAGTTTGGTGTCCATTGAAGGCGTCCTTGGGCGGAAGTTGAATAAGGGCTCAGGGCTTGCGCAGCAAGCGCTGCAGCTGGGTGTCGAACCAGGCGCCGAACGCGGGCGTGGGCTGCGCCTCGACCGCCAGGTACCACCAGTCATCGGCGGCGAAGGCCCGGCATTTCACCGCATCCTTCTCGGTCATGACCAACGGCAGCGCGGGGCTGAAGGCCAGGCGCTCGGCGCTGAACTGCGCATGGTCGGCGAACGGGTGCGGCACCGGCTGCCAGTTTAGCCCCAGCAGGGTGTTGAAGAAACGTTGCGGGTTACCGATACCGGCCACCGCATGCAGGCGCTGGCCTGCGGGGAAATGGTCGAGCGCACGGCGCTCGCCGCTGCGCAGGTTCACCAGCACCGAGGGCTGCAGGCGAAAGGCAAAGCCTTCGGCGCTGTCGGCGTTGGCACCGTTGAACAATACCGCGTCGGCTTCCTGCAGCCGTTCGGCAGGCTCGCGCAAGGGGCCTGCGGGCAGGCAGCGGCCATTGCCCAGGCCGCGGGCGGCATCCACCAGCACCAGCTCCAGGTCGCGGGCCAGGCGGTAGTGCTGCATGCCGTCGTCGCACAGAATCAGGTCGACCGGTTCGCTGGCCAACAGCGCCTGCACCGCCGCCGAACGGTCGGGGTCGATCACTAATGGCACGCCACTGCGCTGCACGATCAGCAACGGCTCGTCACCGGCCTGCGCAGCCGGCTGGCTGGCTTCGACGCGCCAGGGGAAGTGCGGCGGCTTGGCGCCATAGCCACGGCTGACCACGCCGACCTTCAGGCCCTGGCGGCGGCAATGTTCGATCAGCCAGAGGATCATTGGCGTCTTGCCCGTACCGCCCACCGTGATGTTGCCCACCACGATCACCGGCACCGGGGCCCGGTAGCTGGGGCTTTGGCCACTGAGAAAGCGTGCACGCTTGCGCGTGACCACTCGCCGGTACAACGCTTCGAGCGGGCGCAGCAGCGCCAGAGCCGGATGCCCGGCGTACCAAGCAGCCAGCAGTCGGTCGGCGAGCGCCATCAAGGTGTCCCCTGGGCGGCCTCGACGGTGGTCATGCGCAGGTGGCTGAAACCGAGCTTGCCGGCGGCATCCATCGCGGTGATCACGGCCTGGTGCGGGGTCTTGCCGTCGGCGCTGATGGCCAGCGGCAGCTTGTTGTCGCCGCCGGACTCGCGCTCGATGGCCTCGGTCAGGGTGGCCAGGTCGCTTTTGGGCAGCAGGTGGTTGTTCACCGAGTACACGCCGTCGGCGCTGATGGTGACTTCCACCAGTTTGTCCTGGTCGGCCGGCGCCTGTTCGGCACTGGCGGCTTCGGGCAGCTCGACACGCAGCTGGGTTTCACGGGTGAAGGTGGTGGTGACCACGAAGAACAGCAGCAGCACGAACACCACGTCGATCAGCGACGCCAGGTTGATGTCCACGTTTTCCCGCTGGCGATTGCGCCGGAACTTCACGCCTTGCCTCCGGCCACTTCCACTTCACGGTCGCCTTGAATCACTTCCACCAGTTTGATGGCTTCCTGCTCCATGCCCACCACCAGTTCATCGATGCGGCGCAGCAGGAAGCGGTGGAAGAACACTGCCGGGATACCGACCATCAGGCCAGCGGCGGTGGTGACCAGGGCCTTGGAGATACCCCCCGCCAGCACGGCGGCGTTGGTGGTCATCTGCGAGCCCATGAAGGCGCTGAAGATGTCGATCATGCCCAGCACGGTGCCCAGCAGGCCCAGTAACGGGGCCATGGCGGCGATGGTGCCGAGGGTACTGACGTAGCGTTCGAGCTCGTGGATGACCCGCGAGGCGGCTTCCTCGATGCACTCTTTCATGATTTCGCGGCCATGGCGCGAGTTGGCCAGGCCCGCGGCGAGGATTTCGCCCAGCGGCGAGTCGGCGCGCAGGGCCTTGAGCTTGTCACTGGTGAGTTGCTTGTCCTTGATCCACATCCATACCTGGCCCAGCAGGTGCGGCGGGGTAACGCGGCTGGCGCGCAGGGTCCACAGGCGCTCGACGACGATCGCCATGGCAGCGATGGAGCTCAGAATGATTGGCAGCATCATCCAACCACCGGACTTGACCAATTCCCACACAGTAAATGCCCCTTCGGAAAAAGGCCGACACTCTAGCATAGGAGTGCGTGGGGGCTCATCTGCCGGAGGTCAGGGAATTGGGGTTGGGGTGGGTTTATGGCTTGTGGCTTTCGGCGCCTGTGAGATCGAGCGCCGCCCGCGCCACCGCCGTGTCATGCACTTGCATCCCATGGCGCCGATACCGCTCCATTACCTGCCCGTGCGGATGCCCGAAGCTGTTGTTGCGCCCACGCGAAATCAACACCCCGCAGATCGGAAGAGCGTCGGTGAGGGAAAGAG
>NZ_VWXJ01000034.1:0-31864 GCF_011752535.1 Pantoea sp. Tr-811 | reverse complement strand
CAACGTCAACGGCGTGCCACAGCCGAACGACCAGGACCACACCGTCGACATCATGTTCGTGGTCGACCCGGGCAAGCGTGCCTACGTCAACCGCATCAACTACCGCGGCAACACCAAGACCGAAGACGAAGTGCTGCGCCGCGAAATGCGCCAGATGGAAGGTGGCTGGGCTTCGACCTACCTGATCGACCAGTCCAAGACCCGCCTGGAGCGCCTGGGCTTCTTCAAGGAAGTCAACGTCGAAACCCCGCCGGTGCCAGGCACCGACGACCAGGTCGACGTGAACTACAGCGTCGAGGAGCAAGCCTCCGGTTCGATCACCGCCAGCGTCGGTTTCGCCCAGAGCGCGGGCCTGATCCTGGGTGGCTCGATCAGCCAGAGCAACTTCCTCGGTACCGGTAACAAGGTGTCCATCGGCCTGACCCGTTCGGAATACCAGACCCGCTACAACTTCGGCTTCGTTGACCCCTACTTCACTGCCGACGGCGTGAGCCTGGGCTACAACGCCTTCTACCGCAGCACCAACTACGACGACCTCGACGTCGACGTGGCGAGCTATGCGGTGGACAGCCTGGGTGCCGGTGTCAGCCTTGGCTACCCGATCAGCGAAACCTCGCGCCTGACCTATGGCTTGAGCGTTCAGCAGGACAAGATCAAGACCGGTAAGTACACCGTCAACGAGATTTTCGATTTCCTTGATAAGGAAGGCGACAACTTCCTGAACTTCAAGGCGTCGATCGGTTGGTCCGAATCGACCTTGAACAAGGGCGTGCTGGCAACGCGCGGTCACTCGCAAAGCCTGACCCTCGAATCGACCATTCCGGGAAGCGACCTGTCATTCTTCAAGGTCGACTACCGGGGCCAGTTGTTCAAGCCAATTACCAATGACTACACCCTGCGCCTGCACACTGAACTGGGCTATGGTGATGGCTACGGAAGCACCTCCGGTCTGCCGTTCTACGAGAACTACTACGCCGGTGGCTTCAACTCCGTGCGTGGCTTCAAGGACAGCAGCCTCGGTCCGCGCAGTACACCTAGCGTCGCAGAAGGCCAACCAGGCCACAGACCAGGTACCATTGCTGACCCGGACCAAGATCCGCTGCCATTCGGTGGCAACGTGCTGGTCCAAGGTGGCGTCGAGTTGCTGTTCCCGCTGCCGTTCGTCAAGGACCAGCGCTCGCTGCGCACCTCGGTCTTCTGGGACGTGGGTAACGTGTTCGACACCAATTGCGGCAGCAAGCCGGATTGCGAGAAGGTCGGCTTCTCGGGCATGGCCAGTTCGGTCGGCCTGGGCGTCACCTGGATCACGGCCCTGGGCCCGTTGAGCTTCAGCCTGGCAATGCCGGTGAAGAAGCCGGACGATGCCGATACTCAGGTGTTCCAATTCTCTCTGGGCCAGACCTTCTAAGGTCGGCCCCTGCTTAACGACAACGGTTTATCCAGGAGTGCATCGTGCGTAAATTGGCTCAACTGGCCGTAGTGGCCGCGGCGCTGGTCGCCACCCCGGCGTTCGCCGAAATGAAGGTAGCCGTTCTGAACTATCAGATGGCCCTGCTCGAATCCGACGCGGCCAAGAAGTACGCCGTGGATGCCGAGAAGAAGTTCGGCCCGCAGCTGACCAAGCTCAAAGGCCTGGAAAGCAGTGCCAAGGGCATCCAGGATCGCCTGATCAAGGGCGGTGACAAGATGGCTCAGCCGGAGCGTGAGCGCCTGGAGCTCGAGTTCAAGCAGAAAGCCCGTGACTTCCAGTTCCAGTCCAAGGAGCTGAACGAAGCCAAGGCCGTTGCCGATCGCGACATGCTCAAGCAACTGAAGCCTAAGCTGGACGGCGCCGTCGAGGAAGTGATCAAGAAAGGCGGTTACGACCTGGTACTCGAGCGTGGTGCGGTCATCGATGTCAAACCTCAGTACGACATCACCCGCCAAGTCATCGAGCGCATGAACCAAGCCCGTTGATATGACCCTGACCATGACGCTCGGCCAGTTGGCCGAGGCCCTCGGGGCTACCCTTCAGGGCCCCGAGGCGCTGCAGATTACCGGGCTGGCCACCTTGCAGGAGGCCGGCCCCGGTCAATTGAGCTTTCTCGCCAACCCGCAGTACCGCAAATACCTGGACAACTGCCAGGCTGCCGCGGTGCTGCTCAAGGCTGCGGACGCCGAAGGCTTCACCGGCAACGCCCTGATCGTGGCGGACCCGTACCTGGCCTACGCGCGTATCTCCCACCTGTTCGACCCCAAACCCAAGGCTGTGGCGGGTATTCATCCCAGCGCCGTGGTGGCTGAGGACGCCCAGGTGGACGCCAGTGCCTGCATCGGCCCGTTCGCGGTGATCGAGAGCGGCGCGCGCATCGGCGCCAACGTCAGCATCGGCGCGCACTGCGTGGTCGGTGCCCGTAGCGTGGTGGGCGAGGGTGGTTGGCTGGCACCGCGCGTCACGTTGTACCACGACGTGACCATCGGCAAGCGTGTGGTCATTCAGTCGGGCGCCGTGATCGGCGGCGAGGGCTTCGGCTTCGCCAACGAGAAGGGCGTGTGGCGCAAGATCGCCCAGATCGGCGGTGTCACCATCGGTGATGACGTGGAAATCGGCGTGAACACGGCCGTTGACCGTGGCGCGCTGTCCGACACCCGGATCGGCGACGGGGTCAAGCTCGATAACCAGATCCAGATCGCCCACAACGTGCAGATCGGTGACCACACGGCCATGGCGGCCTGTGTCGGCATTTCCGGCAGCACGCGCATCGGCAAGCATTGCATGCTCGCTGGCGGTGTTGGCCTGGTGGGGCATATCGATATCTGCGATAACGTATTCATCTCCGGCATGACCATGGTGACCCGTTCGATCACCGAACCCGGTTCCTATTCATCCGGTACGGCCATGCAGCCTTTGGCTGACTGGCGCAAGAGCGCTGCGCGTATCCGCCAGCTGGATGACATGGCCAAGCGTCTCCAGCAGCTGGAAAAACGTGTCGATACCGTGACCTCAGGTGGCCAGCCGGCATCAGAAGGCTGATACCATTTCCTGAGCAAGAGTGAACAGTCGCTAGCTGGCTCCTCTTTGGATTGCAAAAGGAGCGTGCGGTCAGCCCCTGCGCTCCCTATTCTTATTACAGGCTTCCCCCCGAAATGATGGACATCAACGAGATTCGCGAATACCTGCCTCACCGTTACCCGTTCCTGCTGGTGGATCGCGTGACGGATCTGGACTTCGAGGCCCAGAGCATTCGTGCCTACAAGAATGTCAGCATCAACGAACCGTTCTTCAATGGCCACTTCCCGGCGCACCCGATCATGCCGGGCGTGCTGATTATCGAGGCCATGGCCCAGGCCGCCGGCATCCTCGGCTTCAAGATGCTCGATGCCAAGCCGGCCGACGGCACCCTGTACTACTTCGTCGGCTCCGACAAGCTGCGCTTCCGCCAGCCTGTGCTGCCGGGCGACCAGCTGGTACTGGAAGCCAAGTTCCTCAGCCGCAAAAGCATGATCTGGAAATTCGAGTGCCGTGCCCTGGTTGACGGCAAGGCGGTCTGCTCGGCCGAAATCACCTGCGCGGAACGCTCCCTGTGAGTTCGATTGACCCACGGGCGATCATCGACCCCTCGGCCAAGCTGGCCGCCGGCGTCGAAGTCGGCCCGTGGTCGATTGTCGGCCCCGATGTCGAAATCGGCGAGGGCACGGTCATCGGCCCACACGTGGTACTCAAGGGCCCGACGCGGATTGGCAAGCACAACCGTATCTACCAGTTTTCCTCGATTGGCGAAGACACCCCGGACCTCAAGTACAAGGGTGAGCCGACGCGCCTGGTGATCGGGGATCACAACGTGATCCGCGAGGGTGTGACCATCCACCGCGGCACCATCCAGGACCGCTCGGAAACCACCCTGGGCGACCATAACCTGATCATGGCCTATGCCCACATCGGCCACGACAGCGTTATCGGCAACCACTGCATCCTGGTCAACAACACCGCGTTGGCCGGGCACGTGCACGTGGGTGACTGGGCGATCCTGTCTGGCTTCACCCTGGTGCACCAGTACTGCCACATCGGCGCGCACGCTTTCTCGGGCATGGGCACGGCCATTGGCAAGGACGTTCCGGCGTTCGTCACGGTGTTCGGCAGCCCTGCCGAGGCCCGCAGCATGAACTTCGAAGGCATGCGCCGCCGTGGCTTCAGCGACGAAGTGATCCGCGAGCTGCGCCGTTCCTACAAGATCGTCTACCGCCAGGGCCTGACCGTGGAAGAAGCGATCAAGGAGCTCGACGAGCTGGCCAGCAAGCACCCAGAGGTCGAGCTGTTCCGCCAGTCGATCGCGAATTCCGCCCGCGGCATCACCCGCTGACATGGCGCAGCTTTGCGTAGCCCTGGTCGCGGGTGAGGCCAGCGGCGATATTCTCGGTTCCGGCCTGATGCGCGCCCTCAAGGCGCGCCATCCCGACGTGCGTTTTATCGGTGTCGGCGGCCCGTTGATGGAAGCCGAAGGCCTGCAGTCGTATTTCCCCATGGAACGCCTGGCGGTCATGGGCCTGGTCGAAGTGCTGGGGCGCCTGCGTGAACTGCTCAAGCGGCGCAAGCTGCTGATCCAGACGCTGATCGCCGAGCGGCCAGATGTGTTCATCGGCATCGACGCCCCGGATTTCACCCTCAACATCGAATTGAAACTGCGCCAGGCGGGCATCAAAACCGTGCATTACGTCAGCCCGTCGGTCTGGGCCTGGCGGCAGAAGCGTGTGCTGAAGATCCGCGAAGGCTGCGACCTGATGCTGACCCTGCTGCCGTTTGAGGCGCGCTTCTATGAAGAACAGGGCGTGCCCGTGCGGTTCGTTGGCCACCCGCTGGCCGATACCATCCCGTTATCCGCCGACCGCCAGGCGGCGCGCAGTGCCTTGGGCCTGGGCGAGGGGCCGGTAGTGGCGCTGATGCCGGGTAGCCGCGGTGGCGAGGTTGGGCGCCTGGGTGCGCTGTTCCTCGATACGGCTCAACAGTTACGCGAGCGGGTGCCGGGCGTACGGTTCGTGCTGCCCTGCGCCAACCCGGCGCGCCGTGCCCAGGTCGAGCAGATGCTCGAAGGCCGCGACCTGCCGTTGACCTTGCTCGATGGCCAGTCGCACCAGGCCCTGGCCGCCTGCGACGCGGTGCTGATCGCCTCGGGCACCGCCACCTTGGAAGCGCTGTTGTACAAGCGCCCGATGGTGGTGGCTTACCGCCTGGCACCGCTGACCTACTGGATTCTCAAGCGCCTGGTCAAAAGCCCCTACGTGTCGTTACCCAACCTGCTGGCCCAGCGCGAGCTGGTACCGGAGCTGCTGCAGGACGCCGCCACCAGCGAAGCCCTGGCCCAGGCCCTGGCACCGCTGGTGCAGGACGGCAGCCAGCAGACCGAACGCTTCGACGAAATTCACCGCAGCCTGCGCCGCGACGCCTCCAACCAGGCGGCCGACGCGGTACTGGCCTTGCTCAAGGACCGCTGACATGCAGATTGGACTGGACTTCAACCTGGTCGAAGACCTGGTCGCCGGTGTCGATGAAGTCGGCCGTGGGCCGCTGTGCGGCGCGGTCGTCACCGCCGCGGTGATTCTCGACCCGGCACGGCCGATCCTGGGCCTGAACGATTCGAAAAAGCTTACCGAGGCCAAGCGCGAAGCGCTGTTCGATGAGATTTGCGAAAAAGCCCTGAGTTTTTGCATCGCCCGCGCCGAGGTCGAGGAAATCGACCGGCTGAATATCCTGCAGGCCACCATGTTGGCCATGCAGCGCGCGGTGGAAGGGTTGCACGTGACCCCGAAACTGGCGCTGATCGACGGCAACCGCTGCCCGAAACTGGCGGTGCCGGCAGCGCCGGTGGTCAAGGGCGACAGCCAGGTGCCGGCGATTGCAGCGGCGTCGATTCTGGCCAAGGTCACCCGTGACCGGGAGATGAGCGCCTTCGAGCTGATCTACCCGGGCTACGGCATCGGTGGGCACAAGGGCTACCCGACGCCGGTGCACCTCGAAGCCCTCGCGCGCCTCGGGCCAACGCCCATTCATCGGCGTTCCTTCGCACCCGTGCGTGCGGCCTGGGAAGCCCGCCTGGGCATTACCGATTCCCTGATCTGATCGCCCCAGTGGAACAAATCGTAACTATTTGATTTGAGGGTGACGCTGTAGGAGCGGGCTTGACCCGCGAAACAGGCGCCGCGGTGGATGGCTCCGGCTGTGCCGGTGTTCGCGGGGCAAGCCCGCTCCTACAGGCAATGTTCCTTGCGCGACAGCGCAGCCCCAAAAAACCAGCCTAATTACGCTACAATCCCGCCCTTGTCGTTCAGCACTGCTACAGGACTTTCCATGTCGGTTCCCTTCGTTCACCTGCGCGTCCACTCCGAATTTTCGCTGGTCGACGGCCTGGTGCGGATCAAGCCGCTGGCCAAGGCGCTGGCGGGGATGAACATGCCGGCGGTGGCGATCACCGACCAGAGCAACATGTGCTCGCTGGTGAAGTTCTACAAAACCGCCATGGGCGCTGGCATCAAGCCGATCTGCGGCGCCGACCTGTGGCTGGCCGGTGCCGACCCGGAGGCGCCGCTGTCGCGGATCTGCTTCCTGGCCATGAACCCCAAGGGCTACCGCAACCTCACCGAGCTGATCTCGCGGGGCTGGACCGACGGCCAGCGCAATGGCCTGGTGATTCTCCAGCGCGAGTGGATCGCCCCCGCCAGCGAAGGGCTGATCGCCCTGTCTGCAGGCAAGGAAGGCGATATCGGCATGGCCCTGATGAACGGCCGTACCGAGGAAGCCATCGCGCTGCTGGGCGACTGGATGGGCATGTTCCCCGAACGCTTCTACGTCGAAGTGCAGCGCACCAACCGCGCCGGTGACGAGGAATACGTGCACGCCGCGGTAGCCCTGGCCGACCAGCTCGGCGCGCCATTGGTCGCGACCAACGATGTGCGCTTCATCAAGCAATCGGACTTCGACGCCCACGAAACCCGCGTGTGTATCGGCGAGGGCTGGACCCTCGACGACCCGCGCCGCCCGCGTGGCTACAGCGACCAGCAGTACCTGAAGTCGGCCGAGGAAATGGCCGAGCTGTTCAGCGACCTGCCCGACGCCATTGCCAACACGGTGGAAATCGCCAAGCGCTGCAACATCCAGGTGCAACTGGGCAAGTACTTCCTGCCCGACTTCCCCACGCCCAACGGCATGGGCATCGACGATTACCTGCGCCACGTGTCCCACGAGGGCCTGGAAGAGCGCCTGGCGGTGCTCTGGCCCAAAGACACCACGCCCAATTACGAAGAAAAGCGCCAGGTCTACCTGGACCGCCTGAAGTTCGAGCTGGACATCATCATCCAGATGGGCTTCCCCGGCTACTTCCTGATCGTTATGGACTTCATCAAGTGGGCCAAGAACAACGACGTGCCGGTCGGCCCGGGGCGGGGTTCGGGTGCCGGTTCGTTGGTGGCCTACGTACTGAAGATCACCGACCTCGACCCGCTGGCCTACGACCTGCTGTTCGAGCGCTTCCTCAACCCTGAACGTATTTCCATGCCCGACTTCGATGTCGACTTCTGCATGGATGGCCGCGACCGGGTAATCGACTACGTGGCCGAAGCCTATGGCCGTAACGCGGTAAGCCAGATCATCACCTTCGGCACCATGGCCGCCAAGGCAGTGGTGCGCGACGTGGCGCGGGTGCAGGGCAAGTCCTACGGCCTGGCCGACCGCCTGTCGAAGATGATCCCGTTCGAAGTGGGCATGACCCTGGAGAAAGCCTTCGAGCAGGAAGAGATCCTGCGCGACTTCCTCAAGGGCGACGAAGACGCCCGCGAAATCTGGGACATGGCGCTCAAGCTCGAAGGCGTCACCCGCGGCACCGGCAAGCACGCCGGTGGCGTGGTAATCGCCCCGACCAAGCTCACCGACTTCTCGCCGATTGCCTGTGACGAGGAAGGCGGCGGCCTGGTGACCCAGTTCGACAAGGATGACGTCGAGGCCGCGGGCCTGGTGAAGTTCGACTTCCTCGGCCTGCGCACCCTGACCATCATCAAGTGGGCGATGGAGATCATCAACCGCGAGCAGGCCAAGAACAACCTGCCCGATGTGAACATCGACTTCATCCCGCTGGACGACCGCAAGACCTACGAGCTGCTGCAAAAAGCCGAAACCACGGCGGTGTTCCAGCTTGAATCGCGCGGCATGAAGGAGCTGATCAAGAAGCTCAAGCCCGACTGCCTGGAAGACCTGATCGCACTGGTGGCGCTGTTCCGCCCAGGCCCGCTGCAGTCGGGCATGGTGGACGACTTCATCAACCGCAAGCACGGCCGTGCCGAGCTGGCCTACCCGCACTCGGACTACCAATACGAAGGCCTCAAGCCGGTATTGGCGCCAACCTACGGCATCATCCTGTACCAGGAACAGGTGATGCAGATCGCCCAGGTGATGGCCGGCTACACCCTCGGTGGTGCCGACATGCTGCGCCGGGCCATGGGTAAGAAAAAGCCCGAGGAGATGGCCAAGCAGCGCGGTGGTTTCATCGAAGGCTGCGTGGCCAACAATATCGAAGCCGATCTTGCGGGTAACATCTTCGACCTGGTAGAGAAGTTCGCAGGCTACGGCTTCAACAAATCCCACTCCGCGGCCTATGGCCTGGTGTCGTACCAAACCGCCTGGCTGAAAACCCACTACCCGGCACCGTTCATGGCCGCGGTACTGTCGGCGGACATGCACAACACCGACAAGGTGGTGGTGCTGGTAGAGGAAGTGCGCAGCATGAAGCTGCGCCTCGACGCGCCGGACGTGAACTTCTCCGACTTCAAGTTCACCGTCAACAACGACGGGCGCATCGTCTATGGCCTGGGCGCGATCAAGGGCGTGGGCGAGGGCCCGGTGGAGGCCATCGTCGAGGCGCGCGCCGAGGGCGGGCCGTTCAAGGACCTGTTCGACTTCTGCGAGCGCATCGACCTCAAGCGGGTCAACAAGCGTACCCTCGATGCACTGATTCGCAGTGGCGCGCTGGACCGCCTGGGCCCGCACTTCCATGACGAGATCAAGGCCTACCACGCCCACATCGACATCAACCGCGCGACCCTGTTGTCGGCGCTGGGCGAGGCCGTGAAGGCTGCCGAGCAGGCGGCCCACACCGCTGACAGCGGCCACGTCGACCTGTTCGGCAGCATGTTCGACGACGCCGACGTGGACGTTTACGCCAACCACCGCAAGGTGCGCGAACTCACCCTCAAGGAACGCCTCAAGGGCGAGAAGGACACCCTTGGGCTGTACCTCACCGGCCACCCGATCGACGAATACGAGACCGAGATCCGCCGTTTCGCCCGCCAGCGCATCATCGACCTCAAGCCCTCGCGTGAAACCCAGACCATCGCCGGGATGATCATTGCCCTGCGGGTGATGAAGAACAAGAAGGGCGACAAGATGGGCTTCGTCACCCTCGATGACCGCTCCGGGCGCATCGAGGCCTCGCTGTTCGCCGATGCCTACATGGCGGCACAGTCCTTGCTGCAGGCCGATGCCATGGTGGTGGTCGAAGGCGAGGTCAGCAACGACGATTTCTCTGGTGGCCTGCGCCTGCGGGTCAAGCAGGTGATGACCATGGAGGATGCGCGCACCAAACTGGCCGAAAGCCTGCGCCTGAAGGTCGCCCATGACGCACTCAAGGGCGACCGCCTGAAGTGGCTGGGCGAGCTGATTACCCGCCATCGCGGTGCCTGCCCGATCACCCTGGAGTACACCGGCAGCGATGCCAAGGCCATGCTGCAGTTCGGCGAGCAGTGGTCGATCGACCCGGCCGATGGGCTGATTCAGGCCCTGCGTGACCAGTTCGGGCGTGAGAACGTCTTCCTGCAATATCGTTGAATCGACGAAATTTAATCTCGACCTATATGCGCCTGATCCCTTAAGGTAGGGCGCCAAACGGATCAACCGGCCGGCCGCCTGGCCGTAGACCCAAGACGGATGACTATGAACCCGAATTTTCTCGATTTCGAACAGCCGATTGCCGACCTGCAAGCCAAGATCGAAGGCCTGCGCCTGGTAGGCAACGACAACTCGCTGAACATCAGCGATGAAATTGCCCGTCTGCAAGACAAGAGCAACACCCTGACCGAAAGCATCTTCGGCAACCTGACCAGCTGGCAGATCGCCCGCCTGGCCCGTCATCCACGTCGTCCTTACACCCTGGACTACCTGGAGCACATCTTCACCGAGTTCGAAGAACTGCACGGCGACCGCCACTTCTCCGACGATGCTGCCATCGTGGGTGGCACCGCGCGCCTGGACGGCAAGCCGGTCATGGTCATTGGCCACCAGAAGGGCCGCGAAGTGCGCGAGAAAGTGCGCCGCAACTTCGGCATGCCGCGCCCTGAAGGCTACCGCAAGGCCTGCCGCCTGATGGAAATGGCCGAGCGCTTCAAGATGCCGATCCTGACCTTCATCGACACCCCCGGCGCCTACCCGGGCATCGACGCCGAAGAGCGCAACCAGAGCGAGGCGATTGCCTGGAACCTGCGCGTGATGGCGCGCCTGAAGACGCCAATCATCGCCACCGTGATCGGTGAGGGTGGTTCCGGCGGTGCGTTGGCCATTGGCGTGTGCGACCAGCTGAACATGCTGCAATATTCCACCTACTCGGTGATTTCGCCGGAAGGCTGCGCCTCGATCCTGTGGAAGACTGCCGACAAGGCGGCCGACGCTGCCGAGGCCATGGGCATCACCGCCGAGCGCCTGAAGAGCCTGAACATCGTCGACAAGGTGATCCAGGAGCCGCTGGGCGGCGCCCACCGCGACCCGGCCAAGATGTCCGAAAGCATCCGTGCCGACCTGGTGCAGCAGCTGGACATGCTCGGCAAGCTCGACCACGACGCGCTGCTGGCCCGTCGTTATGACCGCCTGATGAGCTACGGGCTCTGATAGACCCGGGGCCGCTTCGCGGCCCATTCGCGGGGCAAGCCCGCTCCTACAGCAAGTCGCAACCTTTTGTAGGAGCGGGCTCGCCCCGCGAATGGGCTGCAAAGCACCCCCGGCAATCTCAAGCCAAGTGAGGCCGCCAATGATCCACCTCACCCCTTGGCTCAACGCCCCCACCTGGTACATCGCCTTCTCCGGCGGCCTCGACTCCACCGTGCTCTTGCACCTGCTGGCAGACTACGCCCGCCATCACCCATCGCCCCCATTGCGTGCGCTGCATGTCCACCACGGCCTGCAACCCGCCGCCGACGCCTGGCCTGCCCACTGCCAAGCCATCTGCGACAATCTCGGCATTGAACTCCAGGTCATCCACGTCCAGGTTGCCCCCGGCGCCAGCCTTGAACAGGCTGCCCGCGATGCCCGCTATGGCGCGTTCGAAGCGGTATTGCAGCAGGGCGACCTCCTCTTCACCGCCCAACACCGTGACGACCAGGCCGAAACCCTGTTGTTCCGCCTGCTGCGCGGTGCCGGCCTGCGCGGTTTGGCGGCGATGCCCGAACGCCGTTCCCTGGGCCAGGGCAGCCTGGTTCGGCCCTTGCTCGGCACCTCGCGCGAGCAATTGCTCGCCTATGCCCAGGCCAACGGGCTGGCCTGGATCGA
Organism: Pantoea sp. Tr-811; assembly: GCF_011752535.1. Lineage (NCBI taxonomy): Bacteria > Pseudomonadati > Pseudomonadota > Gammaproteobacteria > Enterobacterales > Erwiniaceae > Pantoea > Pantoea sp. Tr-811. The sequence goes on along the minus strand of NZ_VWXJ01000034.1, from coordinate 20,307 downwards.
AGACCCGTCAAACGCCGATACCACCTTCGACCGCAACTACCTGCGTGGCGAAGTATTCCCCCGGTTGCAGCAACGCTGGCCCCAGGCCTGCCAGAACATGGCGCGCAGCGCCCAGCACCTGGGTGAGGCGTTGGGCCTGCTCGACGAACTGGCCCAGGGTGACCTGGCCCGGGCCGGGGAGGGCGCGGCATCGGCCTGGGCCATGCTCGAATCGCTTGACCTTGCGGTGCTCGCCGCGCTGTCGCCAGCGCGCCAGCGTAATGCCCTGCAGTTCTGGCTCAGCCCGCGCACCCGTTTGCCCGACACCCGCCACTGGGCAGGGTGGGCCGACCTGCGCGACGCTGCTGGCGATGCCCAGCCGGTCTGGCAACTTGCCGATGGGCGGTTGGTGCGCAGCCACGGCCGGTTGTGGTGGTTGAGCGGCCAGTGGCTGCGCACGCCCGAGGGGGAGTGCGCCTGGGCTGACCCTGCTACGCCCCTGACATTGCCGGGCAACGGCAACGTGCGTCTCGATGCCGCGCCGGCACCCGGTGGCTTGTGCATCCGTTACCGCCAGGGTGGCGAGGTGCTGGACATCCCTGGCCGTGGCCGGCGCGACCTCAAGCGCCTGCTCAACGAGCTGCAGGTCCCGCACTTCGTGCGCCCGCGCCTGCCGCTGCTGTACCGCGGCGAGCAGTTGCTGGCGGTGGCCAACCTGCCGGCGCTGGCGCAGGCGAATTGCCAGCTGCACTGGCAGCTGCCGACGAACGCGCAAGGTTTGAGCTGAAGGGTACATTCGGGTAGACTACCCTCCCTTCTTGATACAGCTTCTGTGGCTTCCCCGGAAACACAGCAGTTGCCGATTACCAAGCAGTTTTTTGCTGGGCTGATTCTGGAAATGACGAGCGAGCTCCATGCCGGGGGTACCCCTGGTCTGTACAGACGCGGCAGTTTTTCGAGATGCACTGTGATTGACGCAGGTGATCGGGGGCTTCGGCCTTCCTTCGCTTTCTCCGGCGGCGCTGGCCGCCTTAACGCAGACTTCTAGGGTTTTTCATGACGCGCTACATATTCGTCACGGGCGGTGTTGTTTCTTCATTGGGGAAAGGCATTGCCTCGGCTTCCCTGGCGGCCATCCTGGAAGCGCGGGGCCTGAAGGTCACCATGCTCAAGCTGGATCCGTACATCAACGTCGATCCGGGCACCATGAGCCCGTTCCAGCACGGTGAAGTGTTCGTCACCCACGACGGTGCCGAAACCGACCTCGACCTGGGTCACTACGAGCGGTTCATCCGCACCACCATGACCCAGAACAACAACTTCACCACGGGCCGTATCTACGAGCACGTGCTGCGCAAGGAGCGCCGTGGTGACTACCTGGGCGCCACCATCCAGGTGATCCCGCACATCACCGACGAAATCAAGCGCCGCATCATCAAGGGCGCCGGCGATGCCGACGTGGCCCTGGTGGAAATCGGCGGCACCGTGGGTGACATCGAGTCGCAGCCGTTCCTTGAGGCAATTCGCCAGCTGCGTGTCGAAGTGGGCTCCAAGCGCGCCATGCTGATGCACCTGACCCTGGTCCCGTACATCGCCACCGCTGGCGAAACCAAGACCAAGCCGACCCAGCACTCGGTCAAGGAACTGCGTTCCATCGGCCTGCAGCCGGACGTGCTGATCTGCCGTTCCGACCACCCGGTCGATGCCTCGTCGCGCCGCAAGATCGCGCTGTTCACCAACGTTGAAGAGCGTGCGGTGATTTCGCTGGAAGACGTCGACACCATCTACAAGATCCCAGCTGTGCTGCACGCCCAGGGCCTGGACGACTTCGTCGTCGAGCGCTTCGGCCTGCAGTGCAACAGCGCCGACCTGTCCGAGTGGGACAAGGTGGTGGACGCCAAGCTCAACCCAGAGCAGGAAGTCACCATCGCCATGGTCGGCAAGTACATGGAACTGCTGGATGCGTACAAGTCGCTGATCGAAGCGATGAGCCACGCCGGCATCACCAACCGTACCAAGGTGAACCTGCGCTACATCGATTCCGAAGACATCGAGAACCAGGGCACCAGCCTGCTCGAAGGCGCCGATGCCATCCTGGTACCGGGCGGTTTCGGCCTGCGCGGCGTGGAAGGCAAGATCACCGCGGTGCAATACGCCCGTGAGAACAAGGTGCCGTACCTGGGTATCTGCCTGGGCATGCAAGTGGCCGTGATCGAGTTCGCCCGTAACGTGATGGGCTGGAAAGACGCCAACTCCACCGAGTTCGACCGCAACAGCGGCCACCCGGTCGTCGGCCTGATCACCGAGTGGGCCGATGCCACCGGTGCCGTCGAAACCCGTACCGAAGCTTCCGACCTGGGCGGCACCATGCGCCTGGGCGCGCAGGACTGCCAGCTGGCTGCCGGTTCCAAGGTTCACGACTGCTACGGCAAGGACATCATCACCGAGCGCCACCGCCACCGTTACGAGGTCAACAACAACCTGCTGCCGCAGCTGGTTGATGCTGGCCTGGTGGTTTCCGGCCGCTCCGAAGACGGCGCGCTGGTCGAGGTGGTCGAGTCCAAGGACCACCCATGGTTCGTTGCCTGCCAGTTCCACCCGGAGTTCACCTCCACCCCGCGTGACGGTCACCCGCTGTTCAGCGGCTTCGTCAAGGCGGCCCTGGCCCAGAAGAACAAGGCCTGATTTTTTCAGGTCTTTGCTGAGTTTTCCGACGGTTAAAGCCGCGCAAGGCTCATTTCTCGGGTAAAGTACGCCCCGATCTACCCCTGACCGCTCGGTCAGGGGTTGCTTCTGCCAGGCCTGCCTGCTGCGTCCCCGCCTGGTGCAAGGCAAGAATTTCCTAAAGCTGCGTTGTTTTCGTCAATTCTGGAGTGCTTACAACAATGGCAAAAATCGTCGACATCAAAGGTCGTGAAGTTCTCGATTCGCGTGGCAACCCCACCGTGGAAGCCGATGTACTGCTCGACAACGGCATCATCGGCAGCGCTTGCGCGCCGTCCGGTGCTTCCACCGGCTCGCGCGAAGCGCTGGAGCTGCGTGATGGCGACAAGAGCCGTTACCTGGGCAAGGGCGTGCTGAAGGCCGTCGCCAACATCAACGGCCCGATCCGCGAGCTGCTGCTGGGCAAGGACCCTTCCGACCAGAAGGCCCTGGACCACGCCATGATCGAACTGGACGGGACCGAGAACAAGGCCAAGCTGGGCGCCAACGCCATCCTGGCCGTGTCCCTGGCTGCCGCCAAGGCTGCTGCCCAGGACCAGGACCTGCCGCTGTACGCCCACATCGCCAACCTGAACGGCACCCCGGGCCAGTACTCGATGCCAGTTCCGATGATGAACATCATCAACGGTGGCGAGCACGCCGACAACAACGTCGACATCCAGGAGTTCATGGTTCAGCCCGTTGGCGCCAAGACCTTCTCCGACGGCCTGCGCATGGGCACCGAAATCTTCCACCACCTCAAAGCCGTGCTCAAGGCCCGTGGCCTGAACACCGCCGTAGGTGATGAAGGTGGCTTCGCCCCTAACCTGGCTTCCAACGAAGACGCCCTGGGCGCCATCGCCGAAGCCGTGGAAAAAGCCGGCTACAAGCTGGGCACCGACGTGACCCTGGCCCTGGACTGCGCAGCCTCCGAGTTCTATGAAGACGGCAAGTACAACCTGTCCGGTGAAGGCAAGTCGTTCGACGCCGAAGGCTTCGCCGACTACCTCAAGGGCCTGACCGAGCGCTTCCCGATCATCTCGATCGAAGACGGCCTGGACGAGTCCGACTGGGCTGGCTGGAAAATCCTGACCGACAAGATCGGTGAGAAGGTGCAACTGGTCGGTGACGACCTGTTCGTTACCAACACCAAGATCCTCAAGGAAGGCATCGAGAAGGGCATCGGTAACTCGATCCTGATCAAGTTCAACCAGATCGGTTCGCTGACCGAAACCCTGGAAGCCATCCAGATGGCCAAGGCTGCCGGCTACACCGCGGTGATCTCGCACCGTTCCGGTGAAACCGAAGACTCGACCATTGCCGACCTGGCCGTGGGTACCGCTGCTGGCCAGATCAAGACTGGCTCGCTGTGCCGCTCCGACCGCGTCTCGAAGTACAACCAGCTGCTGCGCATCGAAGAGCAACTGGGCGCCAAAGCGGTATACCGTGGTCGTGCCGAGTTTCGCGGCTAAGCAAGAGATGGTAAAAAGACAGCAGCCGAGGCTGCCGGAACTTCCGTACTGACTTTTCGTACTGAATCATCCGGCGCTTCATGCGGGTTTCTGTCAACGAAGCCTGGCCTCGGCCAGGCTTCGTGCTATATGACGCCCGTGTGCGGCGGTCTTTAACCTGGATACCTTGATGCGCAGTCCCTATTGGTTGTTCCTTGTCCTGCTCCTGTTGCTCGGTGGCCTGCAATACCGCCTTTGGGTGGGTAACGGCAGCCTTGCGCAAGTGGCCGAGCTCAAGCAGCAGATCGACGAACAGCACGCCGAGAACGAACGGCTGCTGGAGCGTAACCGCGTGCTCGATGCCGAGGTGCTTGAGTTGAAGAAGGGTATGGAGACCGTTGAAGAACGGGCTCGTCATGAACTGGGAATGGTCAAAGAGGGTGAAACCCTCTTCCAGCTGCCGCAAAAATGAGTGAACCGTTACCGGCCTTCTGGGCCGTGATTCCTGCTGCGGGCGTTGGTGCCCGCATGGCTGCCGACCGCCCCAAGCAATACCTGGAGCTGGCCGGGCAGACCCTTCTTGAGCACAGCCTCGACTGTTTCCTTGGCCACCCCGCGCTCAAGGGCGTGGTGGTCAGCATTGCCGAACAAGACCCGTACTGGCCGGCCCTGCGCTGCGCCAGCGATGCGCGCATCCAGCGTGCCGCGGGCGGGCGTGAGCGTGCCGACTCGGTGCTCAATGCCCTGTTGCTGCTGCATGCCCAGGGGGCGGCAGATGACGACTGGGTGCTGGTGCACGATGCCGCGCGGCCGAACCTGGCCCGTAGCGACCTGGACAAGCTGCTGTCGGAGCTGGCCGATGACCCGGTGGGGGGGCTGCTGGCGGTGCCGGCGCGCGACACCCTCAAGCGGGCCGACGCCCATGGTCGGGTGAGTGCCACGGTGGACCGCAGCACCATCTGGCAGGCCTACACGCCGCAGATGTTTCGCCTGGGCGCCTTGCACCGGGCGCTGGCCGAGTGCCTGGTGTCGGAGGTGACCGTGACCGATGAAGCCTCGGCCATCGAATGGTCGGGGCAGGCGCCGCGGCTGGTCGAAGGGCGTAGCGACAATATCAAGGTCACCCGGCCGGAAGACCTGGAGTGGCTGCGCCAGCGGTGGGCTGGGCGGCGCTGATTGGTGTATTGCTGTCCCGGCCTCTTCGCGGGGCAAGCCCGCTTCTGTAGGAGCGGGCTTGCCCCGCGAAGAGGCCAGCAAATCACCCTTGCCGATACTCCGGCAGCCCCGCCAACCCTTCCTTCAAATAATCCACCAATCGCCGCACTTTGGGCGACAGATGCCGCTGCTGCGGGTACAACGCCCACACCGCGGTATTCGGCGGCTGATGCCCCTCCAGCAACGACACCAGCGCACCACTGTTCAGGTGTTCGAGCACGTAATAGTCCGGCAACTGGCACAGCCCCATCCCCAGCAACGCCGCGTCCAGCACCGCCTGGCCACTGTTGCAGCGCCAGTTGCCCTGCACCCGTTGGCTGATCTCGCGCCCATCCTGCTGCAAGGCCCACAGGTCTGAACTGCCGATCAGGCAATTGTGCCGGGCCAGTTCCGACACGCTGTGGGGGCGGCCGTAGCGTTCAAGGTAGGCGGGTGAGGCGCACAGGTACATGCGCCGTGGTGCAAGGCGGGTGGCCACCAACCGGGAGTCGGCCAGCCGGCCCAGGCGAATCGCCAGGTCCATGCCTTCATGCAGCAAGTCCAAGGTGCGGTTGCTCAGCTCCACGTCCACCCGCAACTGCGGGTACAGGGCCATGAAGCGCGTCACCAGCGGCACGATGAAACGCTCGCCATAGGCCACCGCGCAGGTCATGCGCAGCAGCCCCTTGGGCTCGCTCGCCAGGTCGCCGATCGCCCGCAGGGCTTCCTCCCGCCCGTCCTGCAGGCGCTGGCAGTGCTGCAGGAAGGTCTGCCCGGCCTCGCTCAAGGTCACGCGGCGGGTGCTGCGGTACAGCAGGCGCGTTTGCAGGCGCTCTTCCAGGCGGGCAATTTGCCGGCTGATATGCGAGGACGACACCCCCAGGCGCTCGGCGGCGGCAGTGAACTGGCCCATTTCTGCCACGGCAACGAACTCGTCGATGCCTTCCCAGCGGCTGTTCATTGATTATCCCTGTATGGCAATAATGTTTTGGCTTTGCCCGGATTATTCATCAAAAGCGCCTGGATTACACTGCTGGCCTGAATCGATCCCCTGTCTGGAGTGCTGTGATGATCAAGTCCCGTGCCGCCGTCGCCTTCGAGGCCAAGAAACCCCTGGAAATCGTCGAAGTCGACGTGGCCATGCCCAAGGCCGGCGAAGTGTTGCTGCGCGTGGTTGCCAGCGGTGTTTGCCACACCGACGCCTACACCCTGTCTGGTGCCGACCCGGAAGGTATCTTCCCGTCGATTCTCGGCCATGAAGGTGGCGCGATCGTCGAGGCGGTGGGCGAGGGCGTCACTTCCGTGGCCGTGGGCGACCACGTGATCCCGCTGTATACCCCTGAATGCGGCAAGTGCAAGTTCTGCCTCTCGGGCAAGACCAACCTGTGCCAGGCCATCCGCGCCACTCAGGGCAAGGGCCTGATGCCCGACGGCACCACGCGCTTCTCCTACAAGGGCCAGCAGTTGTTCCACTACATGGGTACCTCGACCTTCTCCGAGTACACCGTGTTGCCGGAAATCTCCGTGGCCAAGATCCAGAAGGAAGCGCCGCTGGAGAAGGTTTGCCTGCTCGGTTGCGGCGTTACCACCGGCATCGGTGCGGTGCTCAACACCGCCAAGGTCAAGGCCGGTGACACCGTGGCCATCTTCGGCCTGGGCGGCATTGGCCTGTCGGCGGTGATTGGTGCGGTCAAGGCCAAGGCCTCGCGCATCATCGCCATCGACATCAACCCGGCCAAGTTCGAAATCGCCCGCCAACTGGGCGCCACCGACTGCATCAACCCGAAAGACTACGACCGCCCGATCCAGGAAGTGATCGTCGACCTCACCGACGGTGGCGTGGACTTCTCCTTCGAGTGCATCGGCAATGTTCAACTGATGCGTGCGGCCCTGGAATGCTGCCACAAGGGCTGGGGCGAGTCGGTCATCATCGGGGTTGCCAGTGCCGGCCAGGAAATCGCCACCCGTCCGTTCCAGTTGGTGACCGGCCGCGTCTGGCGCGGTTCGGCATTCGGTGGCGTGCGTGGGCGCAGCGAGCTGCCAAGCTACGTGGAAATGTCCGAGAAGGGCGAGATTCCGCTGGATACCTTCATTACCCACACCATGGGCCTGGAAGACATCAACAAGGCCTTCGACCTGATGCACGAAGGCAAGAGCATTCGTAGCGTGATCCACTTCTGAGGTCAGCCATGAGCCTGGACAACATCTCTTGCCAGAAAAGCTTCGGCGGCTGGCACAAGCGTTACCGGCACCACTCCAAGGTGCTGGGTTGCGACATGGTGTTCGCCGTCTACCTGCCGCCGCAAGCCGAGCAGGGTGAAAAGTTGCCGGTGCTGTACTGGCTCAGCGGCCTCACCTGCACCGACGAGAACTTCATGCAGAAGGCCGGCGCCCAGCGCCTGGCCGCCGAGCTTGGCCTGATCATCGTCGCTCCCGACACCAGCCCGCGTGGCGAGCAAGTGCCGGGCGACCCGGACGGCGCCTGGGACTTTGGCCTGGGCGCGGGGTTCTACCTCAATGCCAGCCAGCAACCCTGGGCCCAACACTACCGCATGCACGACTACGTGGTGCAGGAGTTGCCGGCATTGATCGAGGCGCACTTCCCGGCCAGTGACCAGCGCAGCATCAGCGGCCACTCCATGGGCGGCCACGGTGCGCTGGTGTGCGCCTTGCGCAACCCTGGGCGCTACCGCTCGGTGTCGGCGTTCTCGCCGATCAGCAACCCGATGGATTGCCCATGGGGCGAGAAGGCCTTGGGCCGTTACCTGGGTGAAGACCGCACCCGCTGGCGCGAGTGGGATGCCAGCGTGCTGCTGGCCGAAACCCCGGCTGGCCAGTGCCCACCGCTGCTGGTGGACCAGGGCGACCGTGACGACTTCCTCGAAAAACAGCTCAAGCCCGAAGCGCTGGAGCAGGCGGCACGCAAAGGGGGGCATGCCCTGACCCTGCGCTTGCAGCCTGGCTATGACCACAGCTACTACTTCATCGCCAGCTTCATCGACGAGCACCTGCGCCATCATGCGAAGGCACTGGGCCGGGTGTAGGCAGGGTTGCGCTGTACCGGTAGGAGCGAGCAAAGCTCGCGATGCGCCGCGCAGCGGCGCCCGATCTTGCAGGCACAGTTAACCCCGTGCCGATCACCCTCAGCCCCAATCCCTCAAAAGCAGGTAGAATCACGCCCTGACTCAATCAGGGCGTTTTTCTATGCGTATTGGCCACGGCTACGATGTGCACCGTTTCTGCGACGGTGATTTCATTACCCTGGGTGGGGTGCGTATCCCCCACAAATACGGCCTCCTGGCCCATTCCGACGGTGACGTGCTGCTGCACGCCCTGAGCGATGCCCTGCTCGGCGCAGCCGCGTTGGGTGACATCGGCAAGCACTTCCCCGACACCGACCCGCAATTCAAGGGGGCCGACAGCCGCGTGCTGCTGCGGCATGTGGTCGCTATCGTCAAGGCCAAGGGTTGGCAGGTCGGCAACGTCGACGCCACCATCGTCGCCCAGGCGCCGAAAATGGCCCCCCATATCGAAACCATGCGCCAGCTGATCGCCGAGGACCTGCAGGTCGAACTCGACCAGGTCAACGTCAAGGCCACCACCACTGAAAAACTCGGCTTCTGCGGCCGCGAGGAGGGCATTGCCGTGCATTCGGTCGCCCTGTTGCTGCCCGCATGACTGAACTGGACCTGTTGGGCCCGCGTGCATCGGGCGACTCCCTGGGCAGCGCCGTTCTCAAGGCGGTGGCCGAAGACTTCCAGGTCGATGAAGTCCTCGACATTCCGCTGTCTGGCCAGGGCGAGCACCTGTGGCTGTGGGTGGAAAAGCGCGACCTCAACACCGAAGAGGCTGCCCGCCGCCTGGCCCGCGCCGCCGGTGTACCGGTGCGCGCCATCAGCTATGCCGGCCTCAAGGACCGCCAGGCCCTGACCCGGCAGTGGTTCAGCCTGCACCTGCCGGGCAAGGCCGACCCTGACCTGGCGCGTGCCGAAGACAGCACCTTGCGCGTGCTCAAGCAGGTGCGCCACCAACGCAAGCTGCAGCGTGGCGCCCACGCGGCCAACGGCTTCACCCTGCGCCTGACCGCGCTGGCTGCCGACCACCAGGCCCTGGATGCACGCCTGCAAGCGCTCAAGCAGCACGGCGTACCCAACTATTTCGGCAGCCAGCGCTTCGGCCACGGCGGCGGAAACGTGCACGATGCCCAGGACTGGGCGGCGCGCAAGGCCCTGCCCGAGCAGCGCAATGTGCGTTCGCGCCTGCTGTCGGCCGGGCGCAGCTACCTGTTCAACCAGGTGCTGGCCGCCCGCGTGGCTGACGGCAGTTGGCAGCACGCCCAGGTCGGTGACCTGTTGGCGTTCACCGACAGCCGTAGTTTCTTTCCTGCCGGTGTGCAGGAATGTTCCGATCCACGCCTGGCGATTCTGGACCTGCACCCCACCGGCCCGATGTGGGGCGAAGGCCCATCGCCTGCCAGTGGTGCCCCTGGCACGCTGGAAAGCACCATCGCCGAGCGTCATCCGGCGCTGTGCCAGTGGCTGGCCCACGCGGGCATGGATCACGAACGGCGCATCCTGCGGCTCCCTATTGGCGGCCTGACGTGGCATTATCCCGAGCCTGATATCCTGCAACTGGAATTCGTCCTTCCGGCCGGATGCTTCGCCACCGTGGTGGTGCGCGAACTCGTCGATCTGGTGCCGGCAGGGCAGACGGACAGCCCATGCGTATTCTGATTTCGAATGACGACGGTGTTACGGCACCTGGCCTCGCCGCGCTCCACGGTGCGCTGGCGGATTATGCCGAGTGCGTGGTAATCGCCCCGGACCAAGACAAGAGCGGCGCCGGCAGTTCGCTGACGCTCGACCGGCCCCTGCACCCGCAGGCCCTGGCCAACGGCTTCATCAGCCTCAACGGCACGCCCACCGACTGCGTGCACCTGGGGCTCAATGGGCTGTTGCCCGAGCCTGTGGACCTGGTGGTTTCCGGTATCAACCTGGGGGCCAACCTGGGCGATGACGTGATCTACTCCGGAACGGTGGGCGCCGCGCTGGAGGGCCGCTTCCTGGGCGGCACGTCGCTGGCCTTCTCATTGGTGTCGCGCCTGCCCGACAACCTGCCGGCTGCGGCCCATGTCGCTCGCCGCCTGGTCGAGGCATTGCCGCGCTTGCAACTGCCACCGCGTACCGTGCTCAACGTGAACATCCCCAACCTGCCGCTGGAGCGCATCCGTGGTATCCAGCTGACCCGCCTGGGGCACCGGGCACGGGCGGCGGCGCCGGCCAAGGTGGTCAACCCGCGCGGCAAGGAAGGCTACTGGATCGCCGCGGCGGGCGACGCCGAGGACGGCGGGCCGGGCACCGACTTCCACGCCGTGATGCAGGGCTACGTGTCAATCACCCCGCTGCAGCTCGATCGCACCTTCAGCGATGCGTTCGAACAGCTCGACGGCTGGCTGGAGGGCTTGCTCTGATGCGTGACCAGGACGATCTGCAGCGCCGGGGCGGCATTGGCATGACTTCGCAGCGTACCCGCGAGCGGCTGATCCAGCGCCTGAGCGAGGAAGGGGTGTCGAACCCCAAGGTGCTCGATGTGATTCGTCGCACGCCGCGCCACCTGTTCGTCGACGAGGCACTGGCGCACCGGGCCTACGAGGACACCGCCCTGCCGATCGGGCATAACCAGACCATCTCCCAGCCGTTCATGGTGGCACACATGAGCGAGCTGCTGCTGGAGGCCGGGCCACTGGACAAGGTGCTGGAGATCGGCACCGGTTCCGGTTACCAGACGGCCATCCTGGCCCAGCTGGTGGAGCGGGTATTCTCGGTGGAGCGTATCAAGGTGCTGCAGGACCGCGCCAAGGAGCGCCTGGTCGAACTGAACCTGCGTAACGTGGTATTTCGCTGGGGCGATGGCTGCGACGGCTGGCAGGCCCTGGCGCCGTACAACGGCATCATCGTCACGGCGGTGGCAGCGGAAGTGCCGCAGGCGCTGCTGGACCAGCTGGCGCCGGGTGGCCGCATGGTGATCCCGGTTGGCCCGGCAGGGGAGGTGCAGCAGTTGATGTTGATCGTGCGCGAGGAGCAGGGCTTCTCGCGTCGGGTGCTGGGGGCCGTGCGCTTCGTGCCGCTGCTCAATGGCCCGTTGGCCTGAGCCGCCAGGAATATTTGCAGCGGCAACGAATTCTTGCGCCACGGCCCGGTCTATCTGGCGGGGCCCGAGCTCTGCCAAGGCCGTTCGGCTTGGTTATAATTGCAACAATATTGCATATCGTCTTATCGTTTTTGGCACCATGAGGGGAGCGCGGGTGGGGCACACAGTCATTCGGCAGCGCAAGGATCGGTCGGTTTTAAAGCTTCTGGTGATTGCGCTGGCCATGGGCACTCTGCTGACTGGCTGTTCGAGCACAGGCTCGGGCGGCGCGCGCGTGGTCGACCGCAACAATGCCGCCCCCAAGCGCCCGACCGTCACTTCCGGCCAGTACGTGGTCAAGCCTGGCGACACGCTGTTCTCCATCGCGTTCCGCTACGGCTGGGACTACAAGGAGCTGGCCGCACGCAACGGCATCGCTGCCCCCTACACCATCCGCCCGGGCCAGGCGATCCGCTTCAACAGTGGCGGAACAGGAACCACCACGGTGGTGTCCAGCCCGTCCTCGTCGAGCAAGACAACGGTCATTCGTCGGCCCGTGGGCGCGCCTATCACGCCTGCTGAAAATGGCGGAAAAACGGCGCCAACAACGCCAACCGCGCCTGCCACGGTAGCTGCCACGGTGCCCGCCGCAGAGCGGGCGGCAGGTGGCTGGACCTGGCCTGCCAACGGCGTGCTGATTGGAAAATTCGCTTCAAACGGTAGTTTGAATAAAGGCATTGATATCGCCGGTGATTTGGGACAGCCTGTTTTTGCTGCGTCTGATGGTGCGGTGGTCTATGCCGGGAGTGGCTTGAGGGGCTACGGCGAACTGATCATCATCAAGCACAGCGATACCTACGTCAGTGCCTACGGCCACAACCGCAGGCTGTTGGTTCGGGAGGGGCAGCAGGTCAAGGCAGGGCAGTCGATTGCTGAAATGGGGTCCACGGGCACTGATCGGGTGAAGCTGCATTTCGAGATTCGCCGCCAGGGCAAACCCGTCGATCCACTCCAGTTCCTGCCACGCCGTTGATTGTTGTACCCGGCCTGTTCCTGTGATGTAGAGGGGACAGGCTCCAGCGATGCCAGGGAAGCAGGTGCCGCTCGAGTCTGAGTTCGAACTCAGCAAAGGACTATAACAATGGCTCTCAATAAAGAAGTGCCGGAGTTTGACATCGACGATGACGTCCTCCTGATGGAGACGGGCATCGTTTTGGAAACGGATGTGGTGTCAGACGAACCTGCTGTATCTCCGGTTCGGGCCAGGGCCAAATCAGGCTCTTCACTCAAGCAACACAAGTACATCGACTACAGCCGGGCACTTGATGCTACCCAGCTGTATCTCAACGAGATCGGATTCTCGCCTCTGCTGTCGCCGGAAGAGGAAGTCCATTTTGCGCGCCTGTCGCAAAAAGGTGACCCTGCCGGCCGCAAGCGCATGATCGAAAGCAACCTGCGCCTGGTGGTGAAAATCGCCCGCCGTTACGTGAACCGCGGCCTGTCGCTGCTCGACCTGATCGAGGAGGGCAACCTTGGGTTGATTCGTGCGGTGGAGAAGTTCGACCCGGAACGCGGTTTCCGCTTCTCGACCTACGCGACCTGGTGGATTCGCCAGACCATCGAGCGGGCGATCATGAACCAGACCCGCACCATCCGCCTGCCGATCCACGTGGTCAAGGAGCTCAACGTCTACCTGCGCGCCGCGCGGGAACTGACGCAGAAACTCGACCACGAGCCTTCGCCAGAAGAAATCGCCACCTTGCTGGAGAAACCGGTCGCTGAGGTCAAGCGCATGCTCGGCCTGAACGAGCGGGTGTCTTCGGTGGATGTGTCGCTGGGCCCTGATTCCGACAAGACCCTGCTCGACACCCTGACCGACGACCGCCCAACCGACCCGTGCGAGCTGCTGCAGGACGACGACCTGTCCCAGAGCATCGACCAGTGGCTGGGTGAGTTGACCGACAAGCAGCGTGAGGTGGTGGTACGCCGCTTTGGCCTGCGCGGGCACGAGAGCAGCACCCTGGAAGACGTTGGCCTGGAAATCGGCCTTACCCGCGAGCGGGTACGGCAAATTCAGGTGGAGGGCCTCAAGCGCCTGCGTGAGATCCTTGAGAAGAACGGCCTGTCCAGCGAGTCGCTGTTCCAGTAAGCCTGGCTGTACCGCAACAAAAACGCCCCGATGACCTCGGGGCGTTTTTGTTTGTGTCACCACTGCCTCCCAACGCAGTGACCGCCTTCCTGTAGGAGATAACCCAGCCCTCGCGGGCTGCGCTGTCGCGCAGGGAGCATTGCTCGTAGGCGCACCGCCATCCTTTGTAGGAGCGGGCTTGCCCCGCGAACACCGGCGCAGCCGGTGCCATCCACCGCGGTGCTTGCTTCGCGGGTCAAGCCCGCTCCTACAGGACTCTCCGTTAAATCAGATATTTGCGATTTGTTCCATGAGAGCCTACCCAGCCCTACGGGCTGCGCTGTCGCGCAGGGAACAGTGCCAGCAGCCGCGCCGCAATGCCCTGTAGGAGCGGGCTTGCCCCGCGAAGAGGCCGGCAAAGCCAGCCCAAATCGCTAGCCAGGCAATGTGTACCGCGCTACCCCAGATGCATCGCGTGTAAGCCTTTGCTTACTCGTTCTGTAAGCCAACAGTGTAACTACCAGTAAATCATTGTCGTTTCCAGTCACCGTAAATTCACAACTAACTGAAAAATAAGGATTTTTCAAATATGTGAAAGTGTTTCCCCTGCAATATCTTGAGAGATTTCGCAGTTGCCTGTCTCAGGGAACTCGCTAGTATTCGAACTGTGCACACGGACATGCACAGGCTTTCAGGGAGAAGGCCAAGGACATCGCAAGAAGCGATTTCATCAGGACGATGTTTGGGACAAACAGGGACTACGGAAAAAATGTGGGCGGGTCAAACCGCCCCTTTTTTTTGCCTGCGTTTTGCCCCGTAGGCGCGAGCGCAACTCGCGATGCGCCGCAAGTTGCTCGACACCGAAAATAAAAAAGGCCCTTTCGGGCCTTCTTGCGTTCCGCGCGATCAGCGCTCCAGGTCGGCGATCTTGCCGGTCTTGCCGTCCCACTCTTCAGCGTCCGGCAGAGCGTCCTTACGCTCGGTAATGTTCGGCCAGACCTCTGCCAGCTCGGCGTTGAGCTCGATGAAGTTCTCCATGCCGGCGGGGATCTCGTCTTCCGAGAAAATCGCCTGGGCCGGGCACTCAGGCTCGCACAGGGCGCAGTCGATGCACTCGTCCGGGTGAATCACCAGGAAGTTCGGGCCTTCGTAGAAGCAGTCCACCGGGCAGACTTCCACGCAGTCGGTGTATTTGCATTTGATGCAGTTGTCGGTGACGACGAAGGTCATTTCTAGTTCTCTCCTCAGGCGACGGCGGCGGCCCTTCCTCTCAGGGCCGCGCGGTTTACGGGCATGTGGCTGCAGGCCAGGCTAATAACCTGCAGCACCAGCAAACCGCGGCGGATTCTATCAGCTTGTAGTGGGCGCCGTTATAACAGGTTCTTTAGTTGATATAGCATTTCGATAGCTTGACGCGGGGTCATGTCGTCCAGGTCCAGCTTGCCCAGCTTCTCGATGGCCGGGTGTGGCAGGCTGGCGAACAGGTCGCTCTGGTGCGGTACTTGCGGCGCGTCCTTGGCTTTTTTCACCACCACTTGCTCATGGGGCAGGCTGGTGGTTTCCAGGCGCGCCAGGTGCTCGCGTGCGCGCAGGATGACGGGCTGGGGCACACCGGCCAGTTGCGCCACGGCCAGGCCGTAGCTCTGGCTGGCCGGGCCGGGCAGCACATGGTGCAGGAACACGATGCGCTCGTTGTGCTCGGTGGCGTTCAAGTGCACGTTGGCCACCAGCGGTTCACTCTCCGGCAGCACGGTCAGCTCGAAGTAGTGGGTGGCGAACAGGGTGTAGGCGCGCAGCGCGGCCAGGCGCTCGGCGGCGGCCCAGGCCAGGGACAGGCCGTCGAAGGTACTGGTGCCGCGGCCCACTTCGTCCATCAGCACCAGGCTGCGGTCGGTGGCGTTGTGCAGGATGTTGGCGGTTTCGCTCATCTCGACCATGAAGGTCGAACGCCCGCCGGCCAGATCGTCGCTGGAGCCGATACGGGTGAAGATGCGGTCGACCAGCGACAGCTCGCAGCTGGCGGCCGGCACGAAGCTGCCAATGTGCGCCATCAGCACGATCAGGGCCGTCTGGCGCATGTAGGTGGATTTACCGCCCATGTTCGGGCCGGTGATGATCAGCATGCGCGTGCTGTTGTCCAGGCCCAGGTCGTTGGCCACGAACGGCGTGGTCAGCACCTGCTCGACCACCGGGTGGCGGCCCTGCTCGATGCGCAGGCACGGCTCTTCGACAAAGCGTGGGCAGTTCAGGTCAAGCGTCAGTGCGCGCTCGGCAAGGTTGCTCAGCACGTCGATCTCGGCCAGCGCGGCGGCACTGTCCTGCAGCGGCGCCAGGTGGCTGATGAGGGTTTCCAGCAGCGCGTCGTAGAGCATCTTTTCGCGGGCCAGGGCGCGGCTCTTGGCCGACAGCGCCTTGTCCTCGAACGCCTTGAGCTCCGGGGTGATGAAGCGCTCGGCACCCTTGAGGGTCTGGCGGCGGATGTAGTCGCCCGGTGCCTGCTCGGCCTGCTTGGTCGGCAGTTCGATGAAGTAGCCGTGCACGCGGTTGTAGCCGACCTTCAGGTTGGCAAGGCCGGTGCGGGCCTTCTCGCGGACTTCCAGGTCGATCAGGAACTGGCCGGCGTTTTCGCTGATCGCCAGCAGCTCGTCCAGTTCGTTGTCGTAGCCGGCCTTGAGCACGCCGCCATCGCGGATCACCGCGGGCGGGTTGTCGATGATCGCCCGCTCCAGCAGGCTGGCAAGCTCCGGGTAGGTGCCGGTGATGGCGGCCAGGCGCGCCAGGTGCGGCGCTTCCAGCTCGGCCATGGCATTCTGCAGCTCGGGCAGGGCGCCGAGGGCGTCGCGCAGGCGCGCCAGGTCACGCGGGCGGGCGTTGCGCAGGCCGATACGTGCGAGGATCCGCTCGATGTCGCCAATTTCCTTGAGCTGCGGCTGCAGCTTTTCGAAGCGGTAGCCGTCGAGCAGGCAACGGATCGAGTCCTGGCGTGCCTGCAGGGTCTTCAGGTCACGCAGTGGGCGATTCAGCCAGCGGGTCAGCAAGCGGCTGGCCATGGCGGTTTGGCAGCGGTCGACCACCGACTGCAGGGTGTTGTCACGCCCGCCCGCCAGGTTGACGTCCAGCTCCAGGTTGCGGCGGCTGGCGCCGTCGAGGATCACCGTGTCGTCCAGGCGCTCGTGGCGCAGGCTGCGCAGGTGCGGCAGGGCGGTACGCTGGGTTTCCTTGGCGTAGGTCAGCAGGCAGCCGGCGGCGCCGATGGCCAGGGTCAGCTTGTCGCAGCCAAAGCCTTTGAGGTCCTTGGTAGCGAACTGCTGGCACAGCGCCTTGCGCGCCGAGTCACGGTCGAAGTCCCACGGCGCACGGCGGCGGGCGCCCGGGCGCTTCTCGGCAGGCAGGTCGCGCGGCCAGTCGTCGGGAATCAGCAGTTCCACCGGGTTCAGGCGCTCGAGCTCGGCCAGCAGGTTTTCCCAGCCTTTGATCTCCTGCACGCTGAAGTTGCCACTGGTGATGTCCAGCACCGCCAGGCCGAACAGGCGCTCGTCGCCGAGCAGCGCGGCGATCAGGTTGTCGCGGCGCTCGTCGAGCAGCGCTTCGTCACTGACCGTGCCGGGGGTGATGATACGCACCACCTGGCGCTCCACCGGGCCCTTGCTGGTGGCCGGGTCGCCGATCTGTTCGCAGATCACCACCGATTCGCCCAGCTTGACCAGCTTGGCCAGGTAGCCCTCCAACGAATGGAAGGGAATCCCGCACATGGGGATCGACTGGCCGGCCGACTGGCCGCGCGCGGTCAAGGTGATGTCCAGCAGTTTCGCGGCTTTCTTCGCATCTTCGTAGAAGATCTCGTAGAAGTCGCCCATGCGGTAGAACATCAGCTGGTCCGGGTGCTGGTTCTTCAGCTTCCAGTACTGCTGCATCATTGGTGTGTGTGCGGAAAGATCAGACATTCAGGGCCTTACAGCGGGTGATCTGGTTGGCGATGGTAAACCGGCAATGGTACAGGCTTTTTCACCGAGATGCAGGCTGGCTGGCAGCCGGGCGGTGTGGTTAAGCGCCACGGACTTCACTACAATGCGCGGCCCTCGCAAAACTGCACCCGAGCCTTGTCATGAATGTTTGCAGCACGGTCCCGTTCGTCAGCCAGCAACTGATCTACCTCCTGTATGGCGAACGCCGGATCTACCAGCTGGAAGCCAAGCTGAGCATCTTGACCGCGCTGGCGCGCAGCGCGCCGGGCGAGGTGCCGAGCATTCGCGTGCTGACCGACGTGCCCCAGGCATTCGAGGGTTGGCCCGTCGAGGTGGTTGAGCTGGATGCCGGGCTGCTCGATGCCTGGACCGGCAACGGCGGCTACCTGCACCGGCGCAAGGCCTGCGCCATCGCCCATGCCGCCGCATGGGCGCAGAAGACCATTTTCATCGATACCGACACGGTGTTCCTGCAGGCGCCGCAAAAGCTGTTCCATCAGGTTGATGGTGGCCAGTTCCTGGTGGATGAAATCGAGATGAGCTGGGCCGAGGCCTCGGGCAGCAGCTACTACGCAGGGTTCACCCAGGGTTTGGCGAGGGCTGGCGAGGCGCCGGCGGATGATCTGCAGCTGTGCAACAGCGGTGTGCTGGGCTTTGCCCTGGAGAACGCCGCTGTCGCCGACCGCGCCGTGCAGCGTATCGACGCCTGGGCGCCCTACACGGCAGCTTTGCATACCATCGAGCAGATTGCCTTTTCCTTCGAGTTGCACGGCGCGCGGATCAACCAGGCACGAGGGTTGATCAGCCACTACTATGCGATGAAGCCGTTCATCCATGCCATTCTCGAGATCTTCTTCACCCGCCACGGTGACCGTTTCGACCCAAGCCTGCTGCCTTTGGCGCTGCAGGTGCCGGTACAGCGGCCGCAGCCCTCGTGGCTGGACCGGTTGTCGGCGAAATGGAGCCTGACCCGCGTGCCACCGCACCTGCGTGGCATCGGCCGCAAGCTGCTGTATGGCAGCTTCATCGGTAACGACGAATACCAGCGTGCCTGCAAGGTGATCTGGTGGCGTTCGGCAATCGACGACATGCGCCGCCTGGGCGGTTTCGACTGGTCGAACGGCTGGCCGCAAGGGTTGCCCAGGTTGCGAGAGCGGGATGAGCAAGCCATCACTGCGCTGGCACGCAAGGACTTGGAGGCCAGCTGAGCGGATGCATTGCATTTGCCGGACGCTGCCGGCATTATGCACGCTATGCAAAAACGCAATGTAGCCACCGTACTCCGAGAACTGCTCGACCGCCACGGCCTGTCCCCCACGGAGCTGTACCGGCGCACGGGCGTACCGCAATCCACCTTGTCGCGCATTCTCAGCGAGAAGATCGTCGACCCTTCCGACAAGCACGTATCGAAGATCGCCGACTACTTCGGCGTGAGCACCGAGCAGCTGCGCGGCCGTGCTGCGCTCGGCCAGGCACGCGAAGCGCCGGCACACGGCCATGCCGAGCTGCGTGACATCAGCCTGTGGGACGATGAAACCCCCGTCGAGGACGACGAGGTATCGGTGCCTTTCCTACGCGAGGTCGAATTGGCAGCAGGGTCTGGAAGGTTCGTCATCGAAGAGAGCGAGCGTGCGCGCCTGCGCTTTGGCAAGCGCAGCCTGCGACACAACGGTGTGCAGTTCGACCAGGCCAAGTGCGTGACGGTGCGTGGCAACAGTATGTTGCCGGTGCTGCGCGACGGCGCCACGGTTGGGGTCAATACCGGCAAGTGCTCGATCGGCGACATCATCGACGGCGACCTCTACGCCATCAACCATAACGGCCAGCTTCGGGTGAAGCAGGTCTATCGCCTGCCGACCGGCATTCGCCTGCGCAGTTTCAACCGCGACGAACATCCCGATGAGGATTACAGCTTCCAGCAGATGCAGGACGAGCAGATCAGCCTGCTCGGCCATGTGTTCTGGTGGGGCATGTACGCGCGTTGAGCGCAGGCTGTTCAGGAAAACCCGCCTCGGCGGGTTTTTTTTCGCCTTCGGAAATTGCCTACAGCTCACGTTGGGCGAGGCTTTCATGCATTTAGGCGAATTCGCGCGCATAGATATGCTGATTAAATGCATTGACTGCATATGCATGAATGCATAGCCTGTATTTCAAGCCGGGTGCAAGCCGGTAATCAACGCCTGTTGGCCCGTGTCGGCAGGCATTACTACAGGAGGCGTGAGAGTGACCAACGAGCCACAGGTATTGTTGGAAATGCCGCTCTGGCTGGTAATTGTCCTGGCATTGCTCGCTGGCTTGAGCGGCGAAATGTGGCGGGCCGACAAGGCCGGCGCTACCGGCTGGGCGCTGCTGCGACGGCTGGCGTTGCGCTCCGGGGCCTGCATGGTCTGCGGGGTATCGACGGTGATGCTGCTGTATGCCGGTGGCCTGTCGATCTGGGCGGCCAGTGCATTTGGCTGCATGACGGCGGTAGGCGGTGCGGATGTCGCCATGCGCTTGTACGAGCATTGGGCGGTCAAGCGGCTGGGGTTGCGTGAGGGTGGGCGCGCTGATGAACGATAAGGGGGCGGGCTGGGCGCCAGGGTTTCGGTGTATGGGGGAAGTGTTCGCCTTGGGGTTTTCAGCGCCTATGAGATCGAGCGCCGCCCGCGCGGCGCTTCGCGAGCTGCGCTCGCTCCTACGTTTGTTTCGGGCCAGTGAGTCCTGGGGGATTGGCGCGCGAACGCCTTGGCGCATGGCGCAATATCGCGTCGTACCA
>NZ_VWXJ01000033.1:0-32318 GCF_011752535.1 Pantoea sp. Tr-811 | reverse complement strand
TGGGGGATTGGCGCGCGAACGCCTTGGCGCATGGCGCAATATCGCGTCGTACCAACAAGGCGGTCGCGCGCGCCTGTCACAGGCGTTACTGGCCAAAAACAAACGTAGGAGCGAGCGCAGCTCGCGATGCGCCGCGCGGGCGGCGCTCGATCTCACAGGCGCCACAAGGCTAAACCCAAACCCATCCCCAACCCCATCATTCAGTTGACCACCCGCCACCCCCCGCGTAGCCTTGCCGCTTCGAGGTTCTTCGGCCAGGCCGAAGCTAAGACGGGAACGCGGTTCAAGCCGCGGCTGCCCCCGCAACTGTAGGCACCGACAACGGATCGACACAGCCACTGCGCCCCCGGCGCGGGAAGGCGTCATCCCGCCAGCCCCTGTATTGCACAGCGGCGCTGGCACGGTGCAAGCCAGGAGACCTGCCTCGTCACGTTTTCGACTTTCAACCGGGCGGGGTGATCCGGTGGCGAACGAGCCCGGCCGGCCTGGCCCGAGGCTTTCGTCCCGCATGCCCGCGCCAACCTGCCAAGGGCAACGCGACATGAAAACACTGGCCAAGCTCCCCGTCACCATCGTTACCGGCTTCCTCGGCTCGGGCAAGACCACCTTGCTCCGCCATATGCTCGACAACGCCCAGGGCCGCCGCATCGCGGTCATCGTCAATGAGTTCGGCGAGCTCGGCATCGACGGCGAAATCCTCAAGCAGTGCAGCATTGGATGCACCGAGGAAGAGGCCAGCGGCCGGGTCTACGAGCTGGCCAACGGCTGCCTGTGCTGCACCGTGCAGGAAGAATTCTTCCCGGTGATGCGCGAGCTGGTGGCGCGCCGCGGCGACCTCGACCACATTCTCATCGAAACCAGCGGCCTGGCACTGCCCAAGCCCCTGGTCCAGGCCTTCCAATGGCCGGAAATTCGCAATGCCTGCACCGTCGATGCGGTGATCACCGTGGTCGACAGCCCGGCCGTGGCCGCCGGCACCTTCGCCGCCTACCCGGAGCAGGTCGATGCACAGCGCAAGCTCGACCCCAACCTGGACCACGAGTCGCCCCTGCACGAACTGTTCGCTGACCAACTGGCCAGCGCCGACCTGGTGGTGTTGAACAAGGCCGACCTGATCGATGCCGAGGGCCTGGCCAAGGTCCGCGCCGAAGTGGCCGAAGAGTTGCCGCCAGCGGTTAAGGTGATCGAGGCCAGCAGTGGCCGCCTGCCGCTGGACGTGCTGCTGGGCGTGGGCGCCGAGGCCGAAGCGCATATCGATGGCCGCCGTACCCACCACGATTCGCACCATGATGGTGATGACCACGACGACCACGACCACGACGCCTTCGACTCCATTTCCATCGACCTGCCAGAAGCCGACGAGCGCCTGCTGCTCGACGCCCTGAACCAGCTGGTGGTGGAGTTCGGCATCCTGCGCGCCAAAGGTTTCGCTGCGATTCCCGGCAAGCCGATGCGCCTGCTGGTGCAAGGCGTGGGTACCCGTTTCGACAAGCACTTCGACCGCGCCTGGCGCGCCGACGAGCCGCGTATCACCCGCCTGGTGCTGATTGGCCAGGACCTTGACGCCGCCCAACTGGAAGCGCGCCTGCGCCAAGCCCTGGGCGCCTGACCCATGCACCTGCTGCGGACCCAGCCCGGCGGCTTCGTGCCGGACGACAGCATTGCCGACCTCGGCCAGACACCCGCCGAGCTGGTGATCCTCTGCAGCGGCGACTCGCACCTGGCGCTGCTGGCCGAAACCGCCGAGCAGCTGCCGGCAGACTACCCCAGCCTGCGCCTGGCCAACCCGATGCAGGTGCAGAACCACGCCTCGGTCGACCTGTATGTCGACCAGGTGCTGCGCCTTGCCAAGGTGATTCTGGTGTCGCTGCATGGCGGTGTCGGTTACTGGCGCTATGGCGTCGAGCAACTGGTTGAACTGGCCGCCCGCGGCGTGCAGGTGATCATGGTGCCCGGCGACGACCGCCCAGACCCGGAACTCACCGGGCTGGGCTCGGTGGCCGGGGTGCCCGCCGAACGGCTCTGGCACTACCTGCGCCAGGGCGGCAAGGCCAATGCGCTCAACCTGTTCAACTGCCTGGCCAACCAGTGGCTGGGGCGTGACTATGCCTGGGACGAGCCGCAGCCACTGCCGCGAACCTCGGTGTATCACCCGGCCAAGGCCGCCGCGCAGCTCAGCGACTGGTACAGCCAATGGCACCCGGAGCACCCGGTGGCACCGCTGCTGTTCTACCGCTCGCACCTGCAGGCGGCCAACACCGCGTTCATCGACGTGTTCTGCGAGCGCATGCTGGCCGCCGGGCTCAACCCATTGCCCATCGCCGTGGCCAGCCTGAAGGAAAGCGCCTGCCTCGAACAGGTTGAAAACTGGCTGGATGAGGTGGGTGCCGAGGTACTGGTCAATACCACCGGCTTTGCCCTGTCCAGCCCCGAACGCCCCAACCTGCGCCCGTTTCGCCGCGACATCCCGGTGTTGCAGGCGATCTGCGCGCAGGACAACCAGCCCGGCTGGGAGGCCAGCGAGCAGGGCCTCGGCGCCCGTGACCTGGCCATGCACATCGCCTTGCCGGAGCTGGACGGGCGCATCATCACCCGCCCGGTGAGCTTCAAGGACATGGCCTGGCGCAGTGAGCGCAGCCAGTCCGACGTGGTGTGCTACCGCGCCCACCCTGAGCGCATGGATTTCGTCGCCGAACTGGCCCGCCGCTGGGTCGAGCTGGCGCGCCTGCCCAATGCGCAGAAGCGCGTGGCGCTGGTGCTGGCCAACTACCCGACCCGGGACGGGCGCATTGGCAATGGCGTGGGCCTGGACACCCCGGCCGCTGCCTTGAACATCCTTCAAGCGCTGCAGGCCCAGGGTTACCCGGTGGCGGCGCTGCCGGGCACGGGCACGGCATTGATCCAGCAACTGCTGGGCGGGGTGACCAACGACCTCGACCACCTCGACCAGCGCCCCTGCGCCCAGAGCCTGGCCCTGGCCGATTACCAGGCTGCCTTCGCGCGCCTGCCTGAAGCCAACCGCCAGGCCGTGCTGGAGCGTTGGGGGCCCCCCGAGCAAGACCCGATGTACCGCGCAGGCCGGCTGATGGTGGCCGGCCTGCGCTTTGGCCTGACCTTCGTCGGCATACAGCCGGCACGCGGTTACCAGGTCGACCCCAGCGCGGTGTACCACGACCCCGACCTGGTGCCGCCCCATGGCTACCTGGCCTTCCACTTCTGGTTGCGCCACACCTACGCCGCCGACGCGGTCATCCATGTGGGCAAGCACGGCAACCTTGAATGGTTGCCCGGCAAGGGGGTTGGTTTGTCCGCCACCTGCTGGCCAGACGCGCTGCTCGGGCCTTTGCCCAACATCTACCCGTTCATCGTCAACGACCCGGGCGAGGGCGCCCAGGCCAAGCGCCGCACCCAGGCCGTGATCATCGACCACTTGATGCCACCGTTGACCCGCGCTGAAACCTACGGGCCGCTGCGCCACCTGGAACAGCTGGCCGACGAGTTCTACGAAGCGCAGCTGCTCGACCCACGCCGGGCCCGCGAGCTGCAACGGGATATCCTGGAACTGGTCAAGGCCAACCACATTGATCGAGAACTGCAGCTCGAAGGGCAATTGGACGACGCCGCTGTCTGGCTGCCACGCCTGGATACCTACCTGTGTGACCTGAAGGAATCGCAGATTCGCGACGGCTTGCATGTGTTTGGCCAGTCGCCCGCGGGCCGCCTGCGCCTGGACACCTTGCTGGCCTTGCTGCGGGTGGAGCGTGGCGATGGCCGGGGCGGCAATGCCAGCCTGTTGCGCAGCCTGGCCAAGGCCCTGGTGCCGGGCTTCGACCCGTTGGACTGCGACCTCGGCCAACCTTGGCCGGGGCCGTTCCCGGCGCAGTTGCAGGCACTGAGCGCAGAGCCCTGGCGCAGCTGCGGGGACACCCGTGAACGCCTCGAACTGCTGGCCTTGCAGGTGATCGAGCAGGCGCTGGACGGCAGCCTGCAGCTGCCCGCCGAGGCCCAGTGGCAGCCCGTCAGCGACGTGGTGCTGGCCCTGCGCGAACAGGTGGCGCCAGACCTGGATGCCTGCGGCGGCGCCGAACTCAATGGCTTGCTTGCCGCGCTGGCGGGCCGTTTCGTGCCCGCTGGCCCAAGCGGCGCGCCCAGCCGTGGCCGCCTCGACGTGCTGCCTACCGGCCGCAACTTCTATACCGTGGATGTGCGCAACCTGCCCACCACCACGGCCTGGCGCCTGGGCTTCGCCTCGGCCAACCTGATCCTCGAACGCCACCTGCAGGACCACGGCGACCATCTGCGCCAGCTGGGCCTGTCGGTGTGGGGCACGGCAACCATGCGCACCGGCGGTGATGACATCGCCCAGGCCATGGCGCTGATGGGTGTGCGCCCGGTGTGGGCGACCGGTAGCCAGCGGGTCGACGACTTCGAAATCCTGCCGCTGAGCCTGCTGGACCGCCCACGGGTAGACGTGACCCTGCGCGTCTCTGGCTTCTTCCGCGATGCCTTCGGGAACCTTATCCGCCTGTTCGACGCGGCGGTACAGGCCGTGGCGGCGCTGGACGAACCGGCCAACCTCAACCCGCTGGCCGCCCGCGTGCGCAGCGAGCGCGAAGCGCTGCAGGCCCAGGGCCTGGCGGCCGATGACGCCGCCCGCCAGGCGGGCTGGCGGGTGTTCGGCGCCAAGCCCGGCGCCTATGGTGCGGGGGTGCAGAACGCCATTGACGGGCGCCTGTGGCACAGCCGCGACGACCTGGTCGAGGTGTACCTCAACCATGGCGGTTACGCCTATGGTGCCAAGGACGAGGGCACCCCGGCGCGCGCCCGCTTCGCCCAGCGCCTGAGCCAGGTGCAAGCGGTGCTGCAGAACCAGGACAACCACGAGCATGACCTGCTCGACTCCAACGATTACTACCAGTTCCAGGGCGGCATGCTGGCAGCGTCGGAAACCCTGGCCGGTGCCAGCGTGGCCAGTTACCACGGCGACCACAGCCAGGTCGACCGGCCACGCATCCGTACCCTGAAAGAAGAACTGAACCGGGTCATCCGTGCCCGCGCCCTGAACCCCAAGTGGATCGAGGGGGCCAAGCGTCACGGCTATAAAGGTGCCTTCGAGATGGCAGCGACGGTCGACAACCTGTTCGCCTTCGACGCCACCACCCACCTGATCGACGACCATCATTACCAGGCGCTGGCCGATGCCTATGTGCTCGACCCAGCGACCCGCGACTTCATGCGCGAGCACAACCCCGAGGCCCTGCGCGACCTCACCGAGCGTTTGCTCGAAGCCCAGCAACGTGGGCTTTGGGAAGCGCCCGGCGATTACCGCGAGGCGCTTGAGGAACAACTGCTCGACGGCGAGGAACAGGCTTGAAATGAGTGAACCCGTGCAATTTCCCTTGGCTGCCGTGGTTGGCGCCGACGACCTCAAGCTGGCCCTGTGCCTGACGGCCATCGACCCGAAAATCGGTGGCGTGTTGATCGAAGGCCCGCGCGGCATGGCCAAGAGCACCCTGGCCCGGGGGCTGGCCGACCTGCTCGGCGAAGGGCCGTTCGTCACCTTGCCGCTGGGCGCCAGTGAAGAGCGCCTGGTCGGCACGCTGGACCTGGATGCAGCGTTGGGCCAGGGCAAGGCGCAGTTTTCCCCGGGGGTACTGGCCCATGCCGATGGGGGTGTGCTGTATGTGGATGAAGTCAACTTGCTGCCCGACACCCTGGTCGACCTGCTGCTGGACGTGGCCGCCAGCGGCACCAACCGCATCGAGCGGGACGGCATTTCCCACCGCCACAGCGCCCGTTTCGTGCTGATTGGCACGATGAACCCGGAAGAGGGCGAGTTGCGCCCGCAACTGCTTGACCGTTTTGGCCTGAACGTCGCCCTTGAAGGCCTGCCAGCCCCTGAGGCGCGGCAGCAGATCATCCGTCGCCGCCTGGCGTTTGACAGCGACCCGCAAGCCTTCTGCGCGCAGTGGGCTGAAGCGCAGGCGCAACTGCGTGGGCGCTGCCAGGCCGCGCGCCAGGGCTTGGCGGCGATTGCCCTGGACGACCAGGCCCTGGCCTGGATCACCGAGCGTTGCTTTGCCGCGGGCGTCGATGGCCTGCGCGCCGACCTGGTCTGGCTGCGCGCCGCCCGTGCGCATTGCGCCTGGCGGGGCGGGCAGGCGATCGAGGAGCAGGATGTGGACGCGGTGGCCGAATTCGCCCTGCGCCATCGCCGCCGCGTGGCGCCGGACGCCGCGCCACCCTCGGCACCGCCCCAGGGCGGGCAGGGTGAGGCCCAGGGCCAGGGCGGGCAGGGTGACTGGGGCGCATTGCCCGCCCAGCCTGTTGCCAGCGGTGCCCGGCGCGAGGTGCCGAACTGGGCAAAAAAGCCCTGAGCATCCGCCCACCAGGTAACCCACGGGCGGATGCCATGCCGCGCAAAGGCAAGCAGGCCGGTGCCAGCCGTGGCCGTGCGCGCACGGCCGCCAACGGGCGGGTAGCCTGGTTGCCAACCCTGCTCAAAGGCCGCCCGCAGCAACGCCAGGACCTGTGCTGGCAACAGCGCCAGGCACAGCCGACAGCACTGTGGTTGGTGATCGTCGATGCCTCGGCATCGACCCGTCGGCACCAGGCGTTGGCCCAGTGCAAGGGCCTGCTGGCCGAACTGTTCGACCAGGCCTATCGCCAGCGTGCCCGCCTGGCGCTACTCACCGCCAGTGGCGGTGCGCCCCAGTGGCAGCGCCACGGCCTGAAAGCCTCGGCGGCCTTGCAGCCTTGGCTGCAAGCCTTGGGCGCTGGTGGCGGAACGCCGCTGATCGCTGCACTGGAGCAGGCGCGTCGCTGGTTGCAGGCGCGGCAGAACGCTCACCCCCACGAGCCACAGCGTTGCCTGGTATTTACCGATGGTCGCCTGCAGCGCTGGAGCACGGTGCAACCGCTGCCGTGTTCAACCCTGTTGGTGGACATGGAATTGGCGCCAATTCGCCTGGGCCGCGCCAAGCAATTGGCCACGCAACTGCAGGCCGAGTATCAGCACCTGGAACAATTCAAGGTCAAGGAGTAAAGGAATAAGCGACACTTTGTCGCAAGGGGAAAGTTACCCAGCGGGCAAGTCGGATAGTTGCTCAAGTGCGTGGCGGGCACGCACTTGCAGGGAGCCGCGCTATTAGGTTGGCATCGACCAAGGCTGCAGGTCATAGCCCTTCTGCGACAATTCGGCGCGCACTTCCTCGATAAGGCTGGCCCATTGTGCCGGGTCCGAATAGATACGCGACGACACTTGCTTGCTACCGATGCGGGTGTTGGTCCGGTCGATCACTGCCAGGCTCAGTTCACCCGTACCATTGGGGGCATCCCAGGCTACGCACTGGAACGGTTCAAAGGCGTGGTCGGCGATCAGCAAGGCTTCGTTGACACGGAGCGGGGCATTCATGGTTCGGTCTCTCTATGGTCCCAAACATCGACATTAAAGTCCGCGTGGCTGCGGGGTCGCATCAACCGAATGGCGATCTGCAGTGCGGGGTTACTCGTACTGATGCTCCAAGTTAGCGGTGGAGTCACACAGCCGTTATAAATTTTTTTTCAGGTCGCGCGACGGGCGTTGCCGTTTTGTTTCCTGCGCCGCCTGTGACGCCAATAACAATAAAAGATTCCCGCGGCCAATTGACGCGCCGGCGGCGGGCAGACCAACGGTCGTGGGCAGCGTCAAGTTCGTTGCTACTGTTAATTAGGCGCCGCAACTTACTGTTTTTCGTATAAAAACCAACTATTGGCGCCAAGGAACGGTCATGCACGAAACCGCCGCCCTTCGTCGCTTGTTGATCGTCGACCCGTGCGACGACTGCCACCGCTTGCTGCCAGGTTTGGAATCGGCCGGTTGGGATGTGCGCAGTTGCAGCCTGGACCTGGCCCTGGAGCATCGCTGCGATGTTGGCTTGCTGCGCCTGCAGGATTCGCACTTGCGCCACCCGGATGCGGTCAAGGACATGATCAAACGCAGCAACACCGAATGGATTGCGGTGCTCAATGCCGAGCAGTTGCGCATGCAGAATGTGGGTGACTTCGTTTGCGAGTGGTTTTTTGACTTCCACACGCTGCCATTCGACGTCTCCCGGGTACTGGTTACCCTGGGGCGCGCCTTTGGCATGGCGCGCCTGCGCGGCAAGGGTGCCGTGCAGGTCGATGGCCTGGAGCATGAATTGCTGGGCGACAGCCGGCCGATCCTGGAGCTGCGCAAGCTGTTGGGCAAGCTGGCGCCCACCGAGTCGCCGGTGCTGATTCGCGGCGAGAGCGGCACGGGCAAGGAGTTGGTCGCGCGCACGCTGCACCGCCAGTCGCAACGCTGCGAGAAGCCGTTCATCGCGATCAATTGTGGCGCGATACCGGAGCACCTGATTCAGTCCGAGTTGTTCGGGCATGAAAAGGGCGCCTTCACCGGTGCGCACCAGCGCAAGGTCGGGCGAATCGAAGCGGCCCATGGCGGTACGCTGTTCCTGGATGAAATTGGTGACCTGCCGTTGGAGTTGCAGGCCAACCTGTTGCGCTTTCTGCAGGAAAAGCACATTGAGCGGGTGGGGGGCAGCCAGCCGATTCCGGTGGATGTGCGGGTACTGGCGGCGACTCACGTGGACCTTGAAAAGGCCATCGAGCAGGGGCGTTTTCGTGAAGACCTGTATTACCGCTTGAACGTGCTGCAGGTGGTCACCGCGCCGCTACGTGACCGGCACGGTGACCTGTCGATGCTGGCCAACCACTTTTCCCATTTCTACAGCCTGGAAACCGGCCGTCGGCCGCGTTCGTTCAGCGAGCATGCCTTGGCGGCGATGGGGCGGCACAACTGGCCCGGTAACGTGCGTGAACTGGCCAACCGGGTTCGACGTGGGCTGGTGCTGGCCGAAGGGCGGCAGATCGAGGCCCAGGACCTCGGCTTGCAGGGCTTGGAGCCTGAGGAGCAGCCGTTGGGCACCCTGGAAGACTACAAGCACCGGGCCGAGCGCCAGGCGCTGTGCGATGTGCTGGACCGGCACAGCAACAACCTGAGTGTTGCGGCCAAGGTTCTGGGGGTGTCGCGGCCCACCTTCTATCGGCTGCTGCACAAGCACCAGATTCGCTGAACCGGTGTTCGCGGCGGTTCGACAAGCCCGCTCCCACAGGACCCGGTAGGAGCGAGCGCAGCTCGCGATGGGCTGCAAAGCAGCCCCAGCACTATGAGCCGCGAGGCTGAAACCCTGGGGCCGCTGCGCGCCCCATCGCGAGCTGTGCTCGCTCCTACCGGGGGCGGCGCTGGCCTGGAGATGGGCGCTTGATCGGCAGCCCAGGGTTGAGATGTAGGTCAAGCGCCGGTGTTCGCGTATCGCATTTTTGTGCGGCGCGGCTGCAGGCAATGTTCCCTCCTCAAACCTTACCCTTGCCGCGCCGGGCCAATCATGCTGATCTGTCGTTACCGCCCCACAGGTAACCAACCCCCATGCTGGTCGTCGAGCAACTGCAAAAAACCTTCCCCACCGCCCAAGGCCCGCTCCAGGTCCTGCGGGGTGTCGACCTGGCCCTGGCCCGCGGCGCCAGCCTGGCGCTGATGGGCGAGTCCGGCAGCGGTAAAAGCACCTTGCTGCACCTGCTGGCGGGCCTTGACCGCGCCGATGGTGGGCGCATCCTGATCGACGGCGAACCCCTCGACACCTATGGTGAAAACGCCCTGGCCCGCTGGCGGCGCGAGGGCATTGGCCTGGTATTCCAGCAATACAACCTCATCAGCAGCCTGGATGTGGCCGCCAACCTGGCCTTCCAGGCACGGCTGGCCGGGCGCCACGACCCACACTGGGTGGCCTACCTGGCCGAACGCCTTGGGCTGGCCGGCCTGCTTGAGCGCTACCCGGAGCAATTGTCCGGCGGCCAGCAGCAACGGGTTGCCATTGGCCGTGCGTTGGCCAGCCGGCCCGCCTTGGTGCTGGCCGACGAGCCCACCGGCAGCCTGGACGAGGCCAGCAGCGACGAGGTATTGGCGCTGCTGCTGCAGTTGGTGGGCGAGGCGGGCAGCAGCGTGTTGATGGTGACCCACAGCCCGCGCCTGGCCGCTTGCCTGCAGCAGCGCTGCGTGCTGCACCAAGGCCGGGTGCAGGTGCCATGAGCCCGCTGACCATTGCCTTGCAGGCCCTGACCAGCCATTGGCGCCGCCACCGCCTGCAGTGCGTTGCCATCTTCACCGGCCTGTGGCTGGCCACGGCCCTGTGGACTGGCGTGCAGGCGCTCAACACCCAGGCCCGCAGCGACTATGCCCAGGCCCGCGCGGTGCTGGCCGGGCCGATGCAGGCGCAGATCGTGGCCCACGATGGCCAGCGTTTCGACCAGGCACTGTACGTGCAACTGCGCAGGCAGGGCTGGCAAGTGACGCCGGTGCTGGAAGGTCGGCTGCAGTTGGTTGGCGAGCAGGAGGCCAGCGTGCGGCTGATCGGCATCGAGCCTTTGAGCCTGCCACCGGGCATGGCGGTAGCAGGCGCCGACCCGGCCGGCTTCGACCTGCAGGCCTTTATCGAGGCGCCCGGGCAGGCCTGGGTGGGGCCTGATACCTTGCGCCAGCTGGGGCATGATGCCCACACGGCTGCGGGTAAGGTGCTGCCGCCGCTGGTCCTGAACGAGCACCTGGCGCCCGGTGTTGTGCTGGTCGACATCGGCCAGGCGCAAACATTGCTGGAGGCACCGGGGCAGTTGTCGCGGTTGTTGGGCGACAGTGACCGGCCACTGCCACAGGCATTGGCCGGTCGCCTGAAGGTACAGCCCGCGGAAGATGACACCGACCTGCAACGCCTGACCGAGAGCTTCCACCTCAACCTCACCGCCCTTGGCCTGCTGGCCTTCGTGGTGGGGCTGTTCATTGCCCATGCCGCGATTGGCCTGGCCCTGGAGCAGCGCCGAGGCCTGATCCGCACCTTGCGCGCCTGTGGCCTTAGCCTGAAGGTGCTGCTGACGGCGCTGGCCCTGGAGCTTGGTCTGTTCGCCCTGGCCGGCGGCATTGCGGGGGTGGTGCTGGGTTACCTGCTGGCGGCATCGCTGCTGCCCAACTTCGCCTCCAGCCTGCGCGGGTTGTATGGCGCCCAAGTGGCCGGGCAATTGCACTTGCCGCTGTACTGGTGGCTAGCCGGCATCGGCGTCAGCCTGCTGGGCGCGCTGCTGGCCGGCTTGGACAGCGTATTGCGTGCGGCACGGTTGCCGCTGCTTGCCCTGGCACAACCCCAGGCCTGGCGCCTGGCCCAGGTGCCCTGGTTGAGGCGCCAGGCGCTGGCCGGCGTGTTGTTGCTGGCAGTGGCCCTTGCATGCGGCTATGGGGGCAGCAACCTGGCCACTGCGTTCATGCTGCTGGCGACCCTGCTGCTGGGGGCTGCGCTACTGTTGCCGACGGCGCTGGCTGGGTTGCTTGCGGGCCTTTCGCGCCATTGCCGGCGGCCTTTGGCACAGTGGTTCGTGGCCGACAGCCGCCAGCAATTGCCTGCGCTGAGCCTGGCGCTGATGGCCTTGCTGCTGGCGATGGCGGCCAGCGTTGGCGTGGGCGGCATGACCGAGGGTTTTCGCCGCACCTTTGTCGGCTGGCTGGACCAGCGGCTGGCCGCAGACCTGTATATCTCGCCCCGCGACAGCGCCCAGGGCCAGCAGATGCTGAGCGACTTGCAGGCCAACCCGGCGGTGCGTGCGCTGTTGCCTGCCTGGCGGGTGGAATGGCGCCTGCAGCGTTGGCCGGTGCAAGTTCAAGGGGTGGTCGATGATGGCTTCTACCGCAGTCATTGGCCCCTGCTGGCGCAAGCGCCCAACGCCTGGGAGCTATTGGCCGAAGGCCAGGGGGCGATGCTCAGCGAGCAGCTGGCGCGGCGCCTGGGGCTGGCCCTGGGCGACACCCTGCAACTGCCGAGCGAGCCGCCCCAGGCGCTGCGGGTGGTGGGCATCTATGCCGACTACGGCAACCCCAAGGGCCATGTGCTGGTCAATGCCAGCTGGCTGCGCGTGCACGCGCCGGGTGCAAGCCTCACGGGCCTGAGCCTGATGCTGCAGCCTGGCCAGGCGTCGCCAGTGGCCACCGAATTGCGCCAGCGTTTCGGCCTCGATGACCGCCAGGTGGTGGAGCAGGCCAACCTCAAGGCCTGGTCCACCCAGGTGTTCAACCGCACCTTTGCGGTTACCGCCGCGCTCAACAGCCTGACCCTTGGGGTGGCCGGGGTGGCGCTGTTCATCGGCCAGCTGACCCTCGGCCAGCGCCGCCTGGGCCAGCTGGCGCCATTGTGGGCACTGGGCGTGCCCAGGCACCGGCTGGCATGGCTGAGCCTGGGGCAGACGCTGATGCTCAGTGGCTTTACCGTGGCCCTGGCGCTGCCATTGGGCCTGCTACTGGCGTGGTGCCTGGTGGCGGTAGTGAACGTGCAGGCGTTTGGCTGGCGCCTGCCGTGGCAGGTGTTTGCCGGCCAGTTGGTACAACTGGCGTTGCTTGGCCTGCTGACCAGCCTGCTGGCCAGCGCCTGGCCGCTGTGGCAACTGGCGCAGCGCCAGCCGGCCGACTTGCTGCGCAGGTTCGCCGATGAAAGCTGAAGCCTGCTGCCTGTTGGCCTGCCTGCTGCTGGTCGGCTGCGACGCGCCTGCGCCGCCGCTCAAGGGTTACGCCGGGCTTGGCGCCGAGGCGGCGGCGTTCAAAGCGGTGACGCCCGGCGTGGCGCTGGCATTCCCCCGCGACCATGGCGCCCATGACGGTTTTCGCATCGAGTGGTGGTACGTCACGGCCAACCTGCAGGATGCCCAGGGGCGCGACTGGGGTGTGCAATGGACGTTGTTCCGTTCCGCCTTGCGTCCTGGGCCGGACACTGCCGGCTGGAACAGCCCCAACCTGTGGATGGGCCACGCAGCGCTCACCGGGCCCGGCGGGCACCAGGTGGGCGAGCGCCTGGCCCGTGGTGGCATTGGCCAGGCAGGCGTCGAGGCCCAGCCGTTTCGCGCCTGGATCGACGACTGGTCGTTACAGGGCGAAAACCTCGACCATCTGCGCATGGCAGCCAGCGGCCAGGGCTTTCGCTACGCGCTGACGCTGGCCAGTGGCAGGCCGCTGGTGTTGCATGGCGCCCAGGGGTATAGCGAGAAGTCCGGCAAGGGGCAGGCGTCGTATTACTACAGCCAGCCGTTCTACCGTGTCAGCGGTGAGGTGGAACGGGATGGCCAGCGCATACCGGTCACGGGCCAAGCCTGGCTGGACCGGGAATGGAGCAGCCAGCCCCTGGCGGCTGGGCAACGCGGCTGGGACTGGTTTTCCCTGCACCTGGAAAGCGGCGCCAAGTTGATGCTGTTCCAGGTGCGCGAGGACCAGGGCGCCCCTTACCGGGCCGGTACCTGGGTGGGGCCCCAGGGGCAGGTGCGGGCGCTGCAGGGTGGTGAGGTGCAACTGACGCCATTGGCATGGGCCCGGCAAGACAACGGCAAGCAGGTGCCGACCCGGTGGCGGGTGCAGGTGCCGGTGGTGCAGGTGGATGTGCAGGTTGATGCCGTGCAGGGCAAGGCCTGGATGGGCACGCGGTTTCCCTACTGGGAGGGGCCGGTGCGGGTGAGCGGTGGTGGCCAGGGGCGGGGCTACCTGGAGATGACGGGGTACTAAGCCCGCACCGTGATCCCGCTCCTATGGAAAAAATCGTAACCATCTGATTTAACGGTGAATCCTGTAGGAGCGAGCGCAGCTCGCGATGGGCTGCAAAGCAGCCCCAGCACTATGAGCCGCGAGGCTGAAACCTTGGGGCCGCTGCGCGCCCCATCGCGAGCTGCGCTCGCTCCTACCGGGGCGGCGCTGGCCTGGAGATGGGCGCTTGATCGGCAGCCCAGGGTTGTGGTGTAGGTCAAGCGCCGGTGTTCGCGTATCGCATTTTTGGGCACCCACGCATTGCGGCGCGGCTGCTGGCACGGTTCCCTGCGCGACAGCGCAGCCCGCGAGGGCTGGGTTATCTCCTACAAGGCCTTGAAGCGCTGGATCAAGCCTTGTTGCCGCATGGCCAATCCATTGAGTTGCTGGCTGATGGCCGATGATTGCTCGGCCTGGCCCGACAGCGTGGTAACGACCGTGCGCACTGCCTCGACATTGCGGTTGATCTCTTCGGCAACGCTGCTCTGCTCTTCGGCTGCGCAGGCGATCTGCACGTTCATGTCGGTGATGATGCCCACGGCCTGGCGAATCTCTTCCAGCACCACCAGGGCTTGGCGGGTCTGTTCGACATTGTGGTGGGCCTGGCTGTTGCTGTGCTGCATGGCGGCGGTGACATCACGGGTGCCTTCGCGCAGGTTGTCGATCACCACCGCGATTTCTTCCACCGATGCCTGGGTGCGCTGGGCCAGCCCGCGCACTTCGTCGGCCACCACCGCGAAGCCGCGCCCGGCATCACCTGCGCGCGCGGCCTCGATGGCCGCGTTGAGCGCCAACAGGTTGGTCTGCCGGGCGATGGCGAGGATCACGTCAAGCACCGAGCCAATCTGCTCGCTGCTGGCCGCCAGTGTCTGCAGGCGCTGCATGGCATCGCCCATGCCAGCGGCCAGTTCGCCAATGCCCTGGGTGGAGCGTTCGATCACCTGCACGCCGCTGCCGGTGGCGCGTTCGGCGTGGCGTGCAGCATCAGCGGCCTGGGCCGCATTGTGGGCGGCGGCTTGGGCGGTGGCAGACATTTCGTGCAGGGCGGTTGCCATCTGCTCGATTTCCTCCACCTGCTGCCGCATGCCCTGGCTGGTGCGGCTGGCGATGCGCTGGGACTGGTCGGCGGAGCCGTGCGTTTCGTGCACCGCCTGCTGCACCTGGGCAATCACCGGCTGCAGGCGGTCGAGAAAGCGGTCGAAGGCAGCGCTCAGGCGGCCCAGTTCATCGCGGCGCGGGTACGCCAGGCGCCGGGTGAGGTCGCCTTCTCCATCGGCGATGTCATCGAGCAGGGCGGCCACGCGCAGGATCGGCCGGGTGACGCTGCGCGCGGCCCAGGCCATCATCACGATACCGACCACCGCCAACAGCAGGCCCAGGGCAACTTCGCTGGCCAGGCTGCGCACCTGTTGCGCCTGCATCTGTTGCTGCATCGCCAGCACCGGCGCTTCCAGCACCCGGCGGGGTACGCTGACCTGAACGTGCCAGGGCTGGGCATCGGCGATCGGCTGGATGGGCACCTGCACGGCCAGTTGCGCGCTATCGGCAACTGCCTGATCGTGCGCGGCCTTGCCCAGCCGTTGCGGGTTGGCGCTGTCGGCTGCCACAACGCCGGTGGGGCTGATGACCGACAGCGCGCCCTGGCCCTGGTAGAGCGCGGCGCTTGTCGCGCTGGCCGTGTCCTGCAGCGCATCCAGGCTGATGTCCAGCCCCAGCACGCCGAGCACCCGGCCTTCGACGATCAGTGGCACGGTAACGCTGGTGACCAGGTGTGGCGTGCCACTGGAGTCGTCCAGATACGGCTCCAGCACACAGGGCCGGGCACTTTGCCGTGAACAGGTGAAGAAGGCATTGAAGGGCGCACCGGTCGGCCCAGGCGTACCGTTGGCCAGTAGCGCCTCGGTGCCTGGCACTGCCTGGAACTGGCCGGGTTGCGGTTGTAGCCAGTAGAGGGTGAAGCGGCCGCTGTCGTTGCTGCCCAGGGCAGGCTGGTCGACGAAGGCGGCGTCGTGCCCGTCCAGGGCATTACGGTCGAAGGCGACGAACAGGCCGAGCAGGTCGTGGCGCTCGCCAATCGCCTCGCGCAGTACCTGGGCCAGGGTCTGGCGCAGTTGCCGGGAGGCCGCAAGGTCGGAACCGGCCTGGGTGCGCAGGTGCAGTACTTGCCGGGCCATGCCTTGGGCGAACTCGTAGGCCTGCCCGAAGCGTTGCTGCAGGTGCAGGGCCTGGGCCTGGCCTTCAGCGTGCAGGTTGTCCTGGGCGGCTGCACGCAGCAGGGCGCTGGAGGTGTCGACGATGGTTTGCGCGTCACCGCGCCGCTGTTCCAGTGAAAGCCCTGCCAACAGGCCGACGACCGTGACCAGGCAGGCGCTGGCCAGCAGGATGATCTTGTTCTGAATGCTCAAAGGCGGGGTTCCTTTCTTGTTTTATGCAGTGCCGGGCGTTGTCGCAGGCTACCGGGGCCGGGCGACAAACCCCATCACTGCAGGTGCCTTTGGCAAGCCGGCACAAGGGTACGGCAGGCTCGGACAAATTCACCGCCGAGCAAAGTGGCGCGGTATGTGCTTGCCCATCGTGCAACCGGGTTTTTGTTACCCAAAATCACGTGAATACTGCACTATTGTGGCGCGTGTTTTCGATAGAGGTGATTCATGAGCGGTCATGCAATGTCTGTCTGGAATGAGAGTGTCCACGCCATTTGCGGGCGCTTCGAAACCCGCTATGACCACTGCCAGAGCCTTTTCATCGGGGATTTTCGGCCCGCATTGTTAGGCAGTACGCGGGTGGCGCACATCCGCAGCAATGCCAATGCGATCGCTCGCTCAGGGCGTGAGGCGGGGCGGGACAACGACCCACATTGTTTCCTTGTGTTACAACACCACGGGGAAATGTCCATCGAACTGGGCGACCAGGTGATGGACCTGCGCGAGGGCGACATGGCACTGCTCGACTCGGCGCAGGCCATGAAGATGGTCCCGCGCGGGCTGTTCTCGCACGTGTCCATCCACCTGCCGCGCGAGCGCCTGAAAAACTGTGACCAGAGCCGTTTCGGCAAGCTTTCCACCGCCGGTGCGTGCGGGCAGTTGCTTGCCAGCATGGTGCGCCAGGTGGCCGAGGGCGAGCTTGAGCAATGGGCCTGCGCCGAAGACGGCGACGGCCTGCAGGCCGCGTTGCTGGGGCTGCTAGGCTCGGTGCTGGAGTATCGGGCACGCGACAGCTCGCCCGGGCTGTACCTGCACGAGGTGCAATCGCTGATTCTGCAGCGCCTGGACTCAGCGCGCCTGACCCCGGCCGCATTGGCGCAGGAGCTGGGCATTTCCAGCCGCCAGCTGTACCGCCTGTTCGAGGCCAGCGGCGACAGCGTGTGCCGTTACATCCTGCGCGAGCGCCTGCTCAAGGCCGCCCAGGATTTGCGCAACCCAGCCTATGGCCACCGCTCGATCACCGACATCGGCACCCGCTGGGGGTTTGCCGACTCTGCGCATTTCTCCAAAACCTTCAAGAAACAACTGGGGGTAACACCGCGCAGCTATCGCAGCCAGGGGCAGTAGGCGAGGGCCGACCGCCTTGCCGGCGTTGCAGGCCTGGCGCTGGCAGGCACGAGCCAAAATGTGGCAGGGGTGAACCTGAACGGTCAGGGGCGTTGTTGCAGACTCAAGGCCTGGGGCAACAACGCCCACTACCGTAACGGTCACAGGAGAGTTGACATGTCTGTCGCACACGTCGTCCAGCAATTGCAGGCAAGCTGCCAAGCCCACGATATCGAGGGTGTGCTGAAGAAATGTACCGCGGATTTCTGCGGCATGGGCCAGTTCGAGGGCTGATGGCATGAGCGATATTCCCCTGCTTGCCAGCGTGCAGCGTTTTCTCGACAGCAACCCCGGCAGTTTCGTCGACGGCCACCCGGTCAGAGAGGCCGGCGCCGAGCGCTTCGACGTGTTCAACCCCTCAACCGCTGCAGTATTGACCCAGGTATCCCACGCCAGCGAGGCACTGGTGGAGCGGGCAATCGATGCGGCGCGCAACTGTTTCCAAGGCGACTGGGGCAGCACCACGCCTTACCTGCGCGGCGTGGCACTGAACCGCCTGGCCGACCTGATCGAGGCCCATGGTGAGGAACTGGCGCAACTGGAGTCGCTGAGCTCGGGCAAGTCGATTCACCTGACCCGGCAGCTGGAAGTGCCCCAGAGCGTGGTGTTCCTGCGCTATTTCGCAGGCTGGGCGACCAAGATCCACGGGCAGACCATGACCCCGTCGCTGCCCTCGTTCCAGGGCGAGCAGTATGCGGCGTTCACCCGGCGTGAAGCGGTGGGGGTGGTCGCGGGTATCACCCCGTGGAATTTCTCGCTGATGATCGGTATCTGGAAGATCGCCTCGGCCTTGACCTGCGGCTGTACCATCGTGCTCAAGCCCAGCGAGTTCACGCCCTTGTCGCTGCTGCGCATTGCCGAGCTGGCGGTGCAGGCCGGCATTCCGGCAGGCGCCCTGAATATCGTCAATGGCAGCGGGCGCATTGGCCAGCAACTGATTGGCCACGACGGCATCGCCAAAGTCTCGTTCACCGGTTCCGTGCCCACTGGGGTGGCGGTGGGCAAGGCTGCGCTCAGCGCCAACCTGACCCGGGTCACCCTGGAGCTGGGTGGCAAGAACCCGGCGGCATTCCTGGCCGACGTGGATGTCGATGCGGCGGTCGAGGGCATTCTGCAAACTGCCTATGTCCACCAGGGGCAGGTGTGCGCGGCCCCTGAGCGGTTGTACATCCACCGCAGCAAAGTCGACGCGATCTGCGCCAGGCTGGCCGAGCGCCTGGGCGCGCTGAAGGTGGGTGGTGCGCTGGACGAGGCGGCCCAGTTCGGGCCGTTGGCCAACAAGGCGCACCATGACAAGATCCTTGGCTTCTTCGCCCAGGCCAATGCGCGCGGCCAGGTGATCTGCGGTGGCCAGCCGCTGCCGGGGCCGGGCTACTTCGTGCAGCCGACCTTGCTCAAGGCGTTGGACGAGCACGACCCGTTCCTGCAGGAAGAAACCTTCGGCCCAATCGTCACCGTGCTGCCATTCGACGACGAGGATGAACTGGTGCGGCTGATGAACGATTCGCCGTTCGGCCTTGGCGCCAGTGTGTGGACCAACGACCTGGCCAAGGCCATGCGCCTGATTCCGCGTATCGAGGCGGGCACGGTGTGGGTCAACATGCACACCTTCCTCGACCCGGCGGTGCCATTTGGTGGGGTCAAGGGCTCGGGCATCGGGCGGGAGTTCGGCAGTGCGTTCATTGACGACTATACCGAGCTCAAGTCGGTGATGATGCGCTTCTAAGCCTCTGGTGAGGCACCTGCACGCAGATGGCAGCCCCTCCAGAGATAGGGTAGGAGCGAGCGATAGCTCGCGATGGGGCGCGTAGCGGCCCCGGGTTTTCGGCTTTGCGGCACAGGATGCCGGGGCTGCCTTGCAGCCCATCGCGAGCTGCGCTCGCTCCTACGAGGGCGGGGGGAGCGGCGCAAAATATGGCGTTCAGTATTGGTAGCGTAAGGTGACTGCGAAGTTACGCGGGTCACCGAAGTACAGGCCACCAAAGTTGTTGGAGGTGGGCAGGGACTGGTAGTAGACCTTGTCCAGTACGTTGTTGAGGTTGTACTGCACGCTGAACTGCTGGTTGATCTGATAATGGGCATGCAGGTTGAGCAAGGCGTAGCCGCCTTGCTTGATCGTGTACCCGCTGACATCGGCTGCGGTGCGGCTCTGGGCATACACATCGCCGCCCACGCGCCATTGGTCCAGGGCACCGGGCAAACGGTAGTCCGTCGACACCTTGAGCAGGCGACGCGGGATCTTGCGGTAGTAGTCCGAGCCCTTGCTGCTGCCGGCCACATACTCAGGATCGCTGTAGGTGTACCCGGCGCTGACGTTCCAGTTCTCCAGGGGTTCGCCGGAAATCTCCAGTTCGAAGCCGCGGTTGCGCACTTTTGCGCCGGCTTCATAGCACTTGCTGGTGCCCGTCACGCCGCAGGTGGGCGACACCGACAGTGCCTCGGGCATGTTTTCCAGGTCGGTCTGGAAAATGGCCAGCGACGTGTTCAGGCGGCCATCGAAGTATTCACCCTTGATCCCGGTCTCGTAGTTTTCGCCTTCGATCGGGTCAAGCAAGGTGTTGCCGACACCGTAGTAACTTTGCGTCTTGTAGATCTCGGTATAGCTGGCATACCAAGTGTGGTGCTTGTCCAGGTCCAGTACCACCCCGGCATAGGGCACCAGCCGGCCATTTTCCCGGTATTGGTCATTGGTGTAGGGACTGGCCACTTTGTAGTCCGACCAACTCACCCGCGTGCCGAGGATCAGGCTCAGGTCATCG
Source organism: Pantoea sp. Tr-811 (assembly GCF_011752535.1). Lineage (NCBI taxonomy): Bacteria > Pseudomonadati > Pseudomonadota > Gammaproteobacteria > Enterobacterales > Erwiniaceae > Pantoea > Pantoea sp. Tr-811. Next base: position 12,348 of record NZ_VWXJ01000033.1, on the reverse strand, counting down.
GTGAGGCTCAAGCGCGTGGCACCATAGAGGCCGCGTTCCTTGCGCGTGTAGTGGTAGTCCGCGCCAATCGCGTTGAGGATCGGGGCGGGCAGGGCGCTGTAGTCGAAGCCGGTGATGGTGATCGTCGGGTTGTTGGTGGCGCTCTTGATTACCGCGTCGAACTCGTCCTGGCGGCTGTTGGCCCCCAGCATCAGTTGGTGCTTGCGCCAGAACAGCTCGAAGGGCCCGGTGGCGTAGAGGTCCAGGGCGAATTGGGTGTCCTCGTAGTCGGCCTGGGAGACGGTCATGCGATAATTGTCGCCCGATACCCGGCTTGGGTACGCGGACAGGAAGTCGGCGTTCGACCAGATCGCGTTCATGGCCAGGGTCAGCTTCCACTCGTTGTCAAAACGGTGGGTCACATCGCCGAACAGCGTGTAGTTGTTGCGGTCCAGGTGGGCCCATTTACCGTTGAGGTTGGTGGAGCGGGACAAGGGGCCACGGCGCGGCCGCGCAGGTTGCCGGTGGCGGTCAATGGTCCGGAAATATCGACCTGGCTGCGGTAGTTGTCCCAGGAGCCTGCACCAAGTTCCGCCCCTAGGCGAAAGTCCTGAGTCGGGCGCTTGCGCACCAGGTTGATCGCCGCTGACGGGTTGCCCGTGCCTTGCATCAGGCCGTTGGCGCCGCGCACCACTTCGACGCGGTCATAAAGGGCCATGTTCGAGGTGGACATGACGTCCATGGAGTAGTTTTCCGAAATATTGGTCGGAATACCGTCGTATTGCAGGTCGCTGATTTCGAAGCCGCGCGCGTAATAGGTCGAGCGGTCGGTGCCGATCTTGGTGAGGGTGATACCGGTGGCGGTGCGTGCGATGTCGTCCAGGTTCTGCACGTTCTGGTCGTCCATCTTCTTGCGCGTGATCACCGTTACCGACTGCGGTGTTTCGCGCAGGCTCAGGGCGAGCTTGGTCGCCGTATTGGTCGACCCCGTGGTGTACGACCCGGTGCCTTCGGTGGTTGCGCCTGCCGGGCTGCCGGAGATGGTGATTGGCGCGAGGTCCAAGGCTTGGGCGTAGTGGCTCAGGACTTCTCCCAGGGGGCCTGCCGCGATGTCATAGCGCTGCACCCGTTGCTCGGCCAGGGCGCCGGCAGGCACCACTAGCGGTGCGGTGCAAAGCCCCAGACGCACGGCCAGATAGAGGCTGCGCGAAGCAGAGCGCGGTAGCGCGCGAAACGGCGACTTCATGTTTTCGATACTCCTGATGGTGTTGGCCAGAGGAGGACGGACGGCGTTCGAAAACACGAAATCAAACGTGAAATTATTTGTTCCTCGACCCTGGCTTGAGGGTCACACGGGTTACCCAGGGGGTGTACTGGCTGACCTGGATCGGCAAGGTACGCTCTAGCGGCCGCAGTGCCTGGCGCGGATCATCCAGCGGCAACATGACCGTGACCTGCAGCCCGGCCAGGGCGCCGTGATCGATCCACAGCAGGCCAGGGTAGTGCCTCGACAGGCGGGTCAGCACCTCGCTCAGCGGCTGGTCCTCTGCCAGCAACTGGTGTTGGTGCCAGGCCTGCTCAAGGGTGCCTGCCTGCACCTGCTCAACCTCGCCTGGGCCTGTTGCGTCAAGGCGCACACGCTGGTTGGCGGTCAGGTTCAACGCGTGGCCTGCGCTGCTGATGGCGGTGGTCGATTCGATCATGGTCACTTGCGTGGTGTCGCCCTGGCGTTCCACCGTAAAGCGCGTGCCAAGGGCGCGGACACTGCCGTGGGCTGTGACCACCAGGAACGGGCGCGGGTCCTTGGCCACATCGACCAGCACTTCGCCCCGCAGCAATTCGATTCTTCGCTCGCGTGCGTCGAAGCGCACGTTCACCGCCGAGCCCCCGTCCAGGTGGATCTGGCTGTTGTCATCCAGCCGGCGGTCAAGCCAGCTGCCCCCGGAGGTACTCAGGTCCGCCAGCCAATACCCCTGTTGCCAGCCCGTGGTGGTGAGCCACGCCGCTGGAACCAGTGCCAGCGCCAAGGCCAGGGCCTGCACGCTGCTGGGCCTGGGCGCCCGTGGTGCGCGGCGCAGGGCCTTGCCTGCCGCTTGGCCGGGGAGTTGCTGCAATGCCCCCATGCGCCCCTGCAGGCGAGCCACCGCGGCGGCATGTTCAGGGGCTGCGTTCACCCAGGCCTGGAATTGCGCCTGTAATTGCGCGTCGGCCTGGTTGTCGAGCAGCACCAGCCATTGCGCGGCCTCGCGCAGGGCTGAATGGGCCGTGTGCTCAGCCACCGTTCACCTCCATTGCAGCGTCGCACGCCAGCATGGCTTCGACCAGGTCGGCCTGTACGGTCCTCACCGAGATGCCGTGGTGGCGGGCGATGTCATCCTGGGCCAAGCCGTCAAGGTGGCGCAGGATGAAGGTTTCTCGCACCCTGGGTTTCATGCGTGAAAGGGCCTGGTCGATACGTTCCAGCAGTTCGATGGCCTGCAGGATTTCTTCATGCCTGGCACGTCCCCCCGGCGGCGGGCAGCAAACTTCTCTCATTCCGTTACAAAATGCTGGGGCATTCCTAGTTTGGGCTTCTTGACTCTTGACTTGGCTGTAAATAGCATCGCCCACGAACTCTACCGACCGGTCGGTAGGTTTGCTTCCTTGTAGGAGCGGGCTTGCCCCGCGAAGCAGGCGACGCGGTGCATGGCACCGGCTGCGCCGGTGTTCGCGGGGCAAGCCCGCCCCTACAGGGTTATTAGTTAAATCATAGATTTACGATTTGTTTCTTAGAGGCGTTGTCATGAGTGAAGTCACCACCCGCGTGCCAGTTCGCATCGCGGTAGCGTTGGGATTGATCGGTGCCCTGGGGCCATCGGCCGTCGACATGTACCTGTCGAGCCTCCCAGAGATCGCCCGTGAATTTGATACGAGCTTTGCCAGTGTGCAACTGACCCTGACGTTCTTCCTGTTGGCCATGGGCGCAGGGCAGTTGGTGTTCGGGCCTGTGGTCGATGCTTACGGCCGGCGCCGGCCGCTGCTGGTCGGGCTGGCAATGTTCACCTTGTGCGCCTTCGGCGCCGCCTGGGCGCCGTCGCTGGACATGCTGATCGGGTTCAGGTTCGTGCAAGGCCTGGGCAGCGCACTGACCCTGGTGGTCATCATGAGCATGGTGCGCGACATCAGCACGGGCGTTGCCGCCGCCAAACTGTTTGCCATGTTGATGACCATCGAGGGCGTTGCCCCGATCCTGGCCCCGGCGGCGGGTGGCTTCATCGACACGCACTTCGGTTGGCGGGCGGTGATGCTGGTACTGGCTGCCCTGGGGATCATCGTTCTGCTCAACAGCTGGGTTGCACTTGCAGAGACGCTGGCGCCTGGTAAGCGCGTGGCATTGAGCGTTGGCGCGGCCTGCAGAACCTACCTGGCGATTGCCAGGGACCGGGCATTTCTGCTGCCAGCCCTGGCGGTGTCGGGGGTGTTCTTCTTCCTGTTTGCCTACATCGGCGGTGCGACGTTGGTTTACCAGGAAAGCTACGGTCTGACTGCCCAGCAATTCGGGCTGCTGTTCGGTGCTACGGGTATCACCATCATTCTGGGCGCCATGGTCGCGGGTAAAATGGTGAGCCGCCTTGGCCTTGGCAAGCTGTCGATGCTGGGCGTGCTCTGCATGGCCCTCGGTGCAACGGTTTCGCTGGTGTGCACGGCCACTGGGGTGGGCCTGGTGGGGGTTGTGGCCGGGATGGCTATCGCGCTGTTCGGCCTGGGTATCGCCGAGTCCACGCTGATGTCCCTGGTGATGTCATCGCAGGACACGGCGCTGGGTTCAACCGCAGCCTTGCTGGGGGCATTCCAGCTGTCTTTGTCCTCCACGGCCACACCGCTTGCCGGCTTGATCGTGCAACAGGGCCCGGTGGCGTGGGCGGCATTGCTGGCGGCCAGCGCGGTGGTGGTGTGCGTGCTTACCAAAGTCAGCGTACCGGCTTCGGATGCAGACACTTACAATCTTGCTGAACATTGAGTGGAGGAAGCATGGCTTTGAAAGATTTGAGCGCAGCGGCTGACCGGATCGCCCATCTGGCGCTCAACCATTTTGCCGAACATGGCTATGACGCGGCCTCCATGAATGACATCGCGGTGTTGGCGGGCCTGAAGAAAGCCTCGCTGTACGCCCATTTTCCCAGCAAGGATGCGCTGTACGTCACCGCGCTTGAGATGGCCCTGGAAGCGGAAATCACCTATGTGCGCACGCATTTTTCCAAGGCCCCGCAGGTGAACAGTGTGCCCGGTGAGGCTTACTGGTTCGAGCTGCGCGATCGCTACACGCAAAACGACTCGCTGCGCTTTTTATTGAGGGCGGCGTTCTACCCGCCCCATGCGCTGAGAACCACCGTGATGTCCGGCTTCGATGGCTACCTGGAGGTGCTGCGTGGCTGTTTCACCGAAGCGTGCGTGGTGGGGCAGCAGCGGCTTGCGCCTGAACTGGACGCCTGGCTGGTGGATGCCTACATGGCGGTCATCGACAGCTTGACGGTTGAGCTGATCTACGGGAACGACGAAGGCTACCGCCGTCGCCTTGACGCCTTTACCGGCTTGTATCGCTGGGCGATGAACGCGGCAACAGCGCAGTTGGTGTGATGGAAAGGGACCTCATGGAAAGTACAATTTTCCGCTCGTAACGTGCATTTCAGCGGCGGGGCCGCGCTCACATACTGGATGGGTCATCAAGTACACGGCTGGCTGATCGGCCCCTGGCAAACAGGGTGAGGCGATCAGGCGCCTGGAACGAATTTTCCAATAATAAAGAGACCATCCATGAAAAAGTCCAACCCGCTGCTGGAAGACCTGAAGGCTGTGCTGCCTGCCATTGCAGCCAATGCCACGCAGGCGGAAAAAGACCGTAGCGTGCCGGCCGAGAACATCGCCCTGCTCAAGGGCATTGGCATGCACCGCGCCTTCTTGCCGAAAAAATTCGGCGGCATGGAGATTTCATTGCCTGAGTTTGCCCAGTGCATCGCCGTGCTTGCCGGTTCCTGTGCCAGCACTGCCTGGGCCATGAGCCTGCTGTGCACCCACTCCCACCAGATGGCGATGTTCCCGGCCAAGCTTCAGGAGGAAGTGTGGGGCCGCGACCCCGACGCAACTGCCAGCAGCAGCATCGCGCCGTTTGGGCGCACGGAGGAAGTGCCGGGTGGGGTGACCTTCAGTGGTGAAATGGGCTGGAGCTCGGGGTGTGACCACGCCGAGTGGGCCATTCTGGGGTTCCGCCGCAAAAATGCCGAAGGCACCCAGGACTACTGCTTCGCCATCCTTCCGCGCAGTGACTACCAGATCCGTGACGACTGGTTCGCCATTGGCATGCGCGGCAGCGGCAGCAAGACGCTGATCGTTGAAAATGCCTTCGTTCCTGAGCACCGTATCCAGAAAGCCAAGGACATGATGGAAGGTAAGTCCGCAGGCTTCGGCCTCTACCCGGACAGCAAGATTTTCTATGCACCTTACCGCCCCTACTTCGCCAGTGGCTTCTCCACCATCAGCCTGGGCGTTGCCGAGCGCATGCTCGACGTGTTCCGCGAGAAGACCAAGAACCGTGTTCGCGCCTACACCGGCGCGGCGGTTGGCGCGGCGACCCCGGCACTGATGCGCCTGGCAGAATCCACGCACCAGGTGGCAGCGGCACGGGCGCTGCTTGAGAAAAGCTGGAACGAGATCGCCGAACACAGTGAGCGCCATGAGTACCCAAGCCGCGGCACACTGGCGTTCTGGCGCACCAACCAGGGCTACGCCACCAAGATGTGCATCCAGGCGGTAGACCGGTTGATGGAAGCGGCGGGCGGTGGTGCCTGGTTCGAAAGCAATGAACTGCAGCGCCTGTTCCGCGACGCCCACATGACCGGTGCCCATGCCTATTCCGATTACGACGTTTGCGCACAGATTCTTGGCCGTGAACTGATGGGCCTGGAGCCCGACCCTGCGATGGTCTGAATACCCTTCAACGCCCCAACTGCCCATAACAACAATCAGAGCAAGCCCTGGGTGGCTTGCTTGGGAGTCTTGCATGTCTACTGAAAGCCAAGCACTTGAATTCGATGCGCGCGCATTCCGCCGCGCCCTGGGTAACTTCGCCACTGGGGTGACCGTTGTCACGGCCCGCGACGCAGACGGGCGCCAGGTAGGCGTGACCGCCAACAGTTTCAACTCGGTATCGCTGGATCCGCCCTTGATCCTGTGGAGCATCGACAAGCGCTCGACCAGCCATGAGGTATTTGAAGCCGCGTCGCATTTTGCGGTCAACGTGCTGGCAGCCGACCAGATCGACGTGTCCAATAATTTCGCCCGGCCGCGGGATGACCGCTTCGCAGGCATCGCCCATGAAGCAGGCGCTGGCGGGGCACCGGTGCTGGAAGATTGCGCTGCGCGGTTCCATTGTGAGAAGTACCAGCAACTCGATGGTGGCGATCACTGGATTTTGGTGGGCAAGGTGGTGGCATTCGACGACCTTGGCCGCGCGCCGCTGCTCTATCACCAGGGCGCCTATTCGATGGTGCTGCCGCACACGCGCATGACCAAGCGCGACGAAGGCCAGGCGCCCAGCAGCCACTTCCAGGGCCGGTTGAGCCACAACCTGTATTACCTGATGACCCAAGCGCTGCGTGCCTACCAGGCCAGTTACCAGCCGCGCCAACTGTCGACCGGCCTGCGCACCAGTGAGGCGCGCATGCTGATGGTGCTTGAGAACGACGCAGGCCTGGGCCTTGCCGACCTGCAGCGGGAAGTTGCGATGCCTGCCCGGGAGATCGAGGAAGCCGTGGCTAACTTGAAGCGCAAAGGCCTGGTGGAGGATTTTGGCGAATGTGTTCGGTTGACGGTCAAAGGTGTCGATGACACAGAAGCGCTGTGGACCATTGCCGCTGAGCAGCAAGAGAAAGTGTTTGGTCAGTTCAGCAAGGAACAGGTCGAGACGTTCAAAGAGGTATTGAAGGCCGTTATTCGCGGCTGATAAACGGGTTCAGCCGGGTAGTGCGCCAAGCAGACTACCCGGCCTAAACCTAGCGCCTGTACTCAATGGTGTAGGACTCATCGGTTCTCGGCTCTATAGTCACCGGCATACCGAAAAGCTTCCCGCCACACTCACTGACCACGCAGCGATGGACAGACCCCTGTCGAAGCTGAGCCCACAAGCCTTCGTCATGTATCACGATGCACATGACACGCTTTTCCGGGTCGTCTCTGACCTGAGCCTCCTGATAGTCCAGGTCGCAGCCGAATTCAGCGCCGGTAAACTCGGTGTCATAGCCAATCAGTACGCCATGTCGCTTCAGGTCGTCCCTTATGCGCTCAATCACCTCATCCGCTTCTTGTTTTAGCATGATGTTCATCTCATGGTGTTTGTACTCAGCAGAATTTTAGCTGACCTTGAGGGTTTGCGTTATCTGCTGGCGAAAGAGGCGTCATTGTTCGTAGGGGGCCGCCATTACTGTGGTTGCACGGTTGTTCAACCCCTCCACCGCGGTGAGCCGCGCAATTTCGATACCGTTGCGCACAATCACCACCTCCGTTCCGTAGATCACTTGTTCAAGAATGAACTCAAGGCTTGTCTGGGCCTCGGGGAGGTCGTATTTCACCTGGTGCACGATAGATTCCTTTTGGGAGATTCAAGGGTGGGATAACACCCGTAGGCATGGCGCCGAGGTAGGGCGGCAGGCTGTGCAATATGATGATGCGCGCGAGGAGAAATGTGCTTTCTAATGTTGCTGATATCTTGGCCACCAAGGCATAGATTTTTCAGTTTAGCGGTGCTTGGCGCAACGGTTATGCCTACGGGCTAGCGCTCGCGCCAGCTAACGGTGAATCCGCAAGCACCCTGCCGGCCGCGTTTTGTTAAATGGATCCAACCGTCGGTCCGACTCTTTTAATCCTTCGATGGCATTGATTTGCGCATCCAGCCACGCCCGCTATGGTGGCAGTTAAGCGTTTGATTAATACTAAAGTCGTAGGAGAGTGGAATGAGAATTCGTGGTGATGTCTTCTGGACATGGGCTGACCCAACCCTGCATCACCGCACTCATGACGAAACGCTTGGCGATGGAACATTCATCGATGTTCAGGTACGCCTGTCGCGAACAGGCATTACCCAGATGTTCATAGGCGTCTACGCGCCTGCTGGCATGGCACTGCTTGAAGAGTCCTTCGAGTCGAGGCCGGGGGAGTCCATGACAACTGCATTGGCCTGGGGTGTGGCGCGTGCGAAGCAGGTGGCCAGGGACTGTGGCCCGGCAGCCGGGCGGTTTTCCCACGAGATGTAAAAGTTTGTGGCGAAGGTATTTTGACGCTGGTTATTTGGCTTTTTTCCTGTACGCTGACCGGACAGTCAAACCTCTTCCACTTGTTGAAGGTCCAGCCATGCGCGCTCGCGGCAAGCTTTATTGGGACTGGGCCGACCCGGCGTTGCATTTTCGCAACTACGACGAACGCCTGCCCTGCGGTAAATTGATTAATATTCAGGTGCGGCTCTCACCACAGAACATCACCCAGTTGTTCTTCGGCATTTATGGCGACAAGGGTGTGATGCTGCTCGAAGAGCATTATCCGCAATGCGATGGGCAAACACTGTCGGCTGCCATGGCGTGGGCCCTGCAGCGTGCTCAGGCATGGGTAGGCACGACCTTTGCGCCGCCTGCGGACAAAAGGCCTGAACGGCTGCCAAGGAAAGGCTCGCGGCTCTACAAGTAAGGGGCTGCAAGGCAGCCCTGGTATCTCATCCTTCAGGCGGCGTTACACCGCAAATGAACGCATCCGAGCCTAGGCGGTGCGTGCCGTATTCGACGACATAGCCCTCGCCGCGCCGTTGCGCCTCGGCCTGGGCGGTCTGCTGGTCGGCATAGACATCCACGAAGTGCCAGGGGTGGCGGTCCCTGAGCACTCCCCAGCCGAGTACCCAGCCTGGTTTGTCGGGGTCTGCTGGAAGGTTTCTGGCCAGGCTGCGAATCGACATGCGTTACCTCCGATGGCGTGGGGTTCTCCTACATGAAACTTCACGGGCACCCATGAGTTCCATGAACCTCCCATTTCTGCGCAGTCAAATGATACGCAGGGCCACGCTTCGCCTGGCCGGAGGTACTCACATGAAACGTAAAGCCGCTTGGGTTGTTATCTTGTCTGGCGTGTTGCTGCTCAGTGGATGTTGGCCGTATTGGCATGATGGCTGGCACCATCGGCACTATTACGATGATCACCATGGGCAGGACTATCGCCGCTGGTGAAGCCTGGACGGCTTGATGTCGGTCTGCTAGCAGGGTGTGCCGGAAGGGTGGCGCACCCTGTACAAACTGTAAAGAATTGGAAAAGCTCACCCGAACGGATGAAGGCGGCCTCTACAATCGCCTCGCTGCCCGGCCAAGCGTCAGGCGGGCATCAGATCCTGTTTTCGGAGTGTTGTAATGAAGTTGAATCACGTTTTGCGCGCCGCAGTAGTCGCTACTCTGATTTCTGCGCTTTCGGGTTGCTGGATGTTCATGCCACCCGGCGGTGGCGGCGGGCACGGTGGTGGCCATGGCGGCCCTGGCATGGGCATGGGTGGCATGCATGGCGGCGGCCCGCGTTAATTCGGCCCTTGCTGCACGCATATATCAACGGGAGCCCGCGCAAGCGGGCTCTTCTATTATGAAAAACGAGAATACCGTTCTGCCATTATCCAGCGATACTAAGGTGACAGAACACCCATAACAAAAAAGGGCATCGGGCTTCGCTTTCCAACCTTGATGAAGGGGGCAGCAGGAGCGTGTCGCGTGAAAAGTTCAAGATCGGTTGCAGGTGCAATCATGCTGTCAGCGTTTGCCACCCTGTTGTTGTCAGGGTGCGCGCAGAACCCGGATGTGCGTGATGGCCATGATTCTACATCCGGAATAACCGAAAGAAGCGCGCCCGCTTATTTGGGTTGCGTAAAAGGCGAGTTACCTGGCAATGCCAAGGTCTATGAAGTGGATGATGCCGGCGCGGTGAGGTTGTTCGTCGACAGTACCGACCCTGATAAAGCCAACGGCCTGGTCGAAGTTCGCGGTACGGGCACGCAGCATCAGTTCACGGCTTACCAGCGTGATGCCTGGTATGACCATGGGCGATTGCTCGATGCTGCGCTGATGTGTTCCAAGGCCTGATCTGGCGCAACTTGGAACATGACGTTGACCCAAAAGCCCGCGCCCGAACGCGGGCTTTTCATAGGAGAAACCCTTGCAAGACTTTGGTGGGTTAGTGCTTTTTTTCAAGTACCGTTAACATGCACCACGCCACTGATGGTTTATTGCAAATGCCAATTCTTCGTATTTTCTTCTATGCTGTTTTTGCCGCAAGCCTCGCGGCGTGTGCAAATCCTGGTAAACCGACTGCCAGCAAGGAAACAGCCAAATCGCCCAGTGAATATGCCGCGTGCGTATTGCCCAAGTGGCAGGCCATTGCACCGCAAACCACGCAGAAATCGATTGCCCACGGTTACCGCCTGACCGCCCCCAGCGCGGTTACCTCTGATGTGGTACTGGAGGTTGTGGAATTCCATAAGGGGAGCCGTGCCACCTTCTACCGGGGCAGCTTCCTCAGTGGAGACGCATTGCGCATGGCCGCCCGGGAATGCCTCGATTGAAGGCTGGGTAAGGGTGCTGGCGGCTAGCCAGTACGAAACCTGACGATGCAGTCGGATTGAGTAAAGTTAAGTAAAAGTTGTCTACGCCTTGTCCAAAGGCTGGTTACTTTGTTCTGAACACTCATTACCGATAGCAATCGATGAACACACTTCCGTCGCAGCCCAGTGCTGAACGCGGGGCGTTCTCCAGTTTCGAGGCGTGTCGCAATACCCAGAAAGGCCCCGTGGTGATTCTTGCGTCGGGTGCTTCAGCCCGGCATTTCCCGTTGGGTGATTTTGCCCACCTGCCGGTGATTGCCATGAATGGGTCGGTGTCGCTGACTGCCGCCTGCGGTGTTCGGCCGTTTTTCTACGTGTGCACCGACACCAGCTTCCCCAAGCAGCAACCCGAGCTATTCGCCACTGCCTTGCGCCAGAGCCAGCGGTTGGCCCTGTGGCCCGAGCAGTTCGCCGATGCCGCGGTACCCCGTGGCACCGAATGCTACCCCTTGCACAAGGCCGATACCCCGGGTGTTCTGGATGGCCTGCGCGGGGGCGGCAGCCATCACGTCTGCAACCGGGCGCTGTGGAGCAAGCGTGGGCGTTCCATTGCGTTCAGCAAGGACATGTCGAACGGCTATTACGATGCCCGCACTGTTGCCTTCGTGGCCTTGCAACTGGCCTACCACCTGGGGTTTGAGCAGGTGCTGTTGGTGGGGGTCGATCTTGACCAAGGGGCAGGGCGGTTCTACGAAGATGGCAACGCCCAGGTGTCTCCCTGCGGCCTCGATCAGCACTGGGGCAGCCGTATCTTGCCGTCCCTGACACTGATGGCCGAGCAGGTGGTCAACGAGCAGTTTCGGGTTTACAACCTGTCGCAGCAGTCGAGGATTCCCGAGCAGTTGATCCCAAAGATCGGCCTGGATGAAGCCCGTCGCATCGCTGCCTGAAAACAACAACAGCAAGAAAGCGGATGCGCCGCCAACCCTGCGGCGCTACAGTGCGCTGACCTTGGCCTGTAGTGGAATTCCCCGATGTCCTGCGCATTCACCCTGATGCAATCCCCCGTCGGCACCTTGACCCTGGTCGCCCGTGGCGAGCGGCTGGCGGCGGTGTTATGGCAAGAGGAGCGGGAAAACCGCGTGCGTCTCGGGGAGCTGCACCGGGATGACCAACACTCGACCCTGCGCGAAACTGCCCTTCAGCTGGGCGAATACTTCGCCGGCAAGCGTCAGCAGTTCGACCTGATGCTGGATTTCGCCGGTACCGATTTTCAGCGCCAGGTGTGGTCAGCCTTGCTGACCATCCCGTTTGGCCAGACGCGCAGCTACAGCGACATCGCCCGGCAGATTGGCAACCCTAATGCCGTGCGCGCCGTAGGCGCCGCCAATGGGCGTAACCCCATCTCGATCATTGCCCCGTGCCACCGGGTGATCGGTGCCTCTGGCGGGCTGACCGGGTTTGCCGGTGGCTTGCCGGCCAAGCAGTACCTGTTGGCCTTGGAAGGCCGGCAAAGCCTCACGCTGGATTTGTGATCTGCCTTGGTAGGAGCGAGCGTAGCTCGCGATGGGGCGCGCAGCGGCCCCAGGGTTTCAGCTTCACGGCGGGGCTGCTTTGCAGCCCATCGCGAGCTGCGCTCGCTCCTACAGGGGGGCGGGCGCGCCTGGTGGTAATGGCCTTGGAAGGCCGGCAAAGCCTCACGCTGGATTTGTGATCTGCCTTGGTAGGAGCGAGCGTAGCTCGCGATGGGGCGCGCAGCGGCCCCAGGGTTCCAG